>NZ_JASDDF010000073.1:0-2321 GCF_030407535.1 Pseudoalteromonas sp. APC 3224
GTAAGCGTCCGGCAATCCA
The DNA here is from genome assembly GCF_030407535.1 of Pseudoalteromonas sp. APC 3224. Lineage (GTDB taxonomy): Bacteria > Pseudomonadota > Gammaproteobacteria > Enterobacterales > Alteromonadaceae > Pseudoalteromonas. Next base: position 20 of record NZ_JASDDF010000073.1, read on the forward strand.
CACCTAGCTTTTGATATTCCAAGGCAGTAAATCATCGATTTGGCAACCCGGTTTGCAGATTTGGGTTAAACAATAGCTAATATAATCGTAAGGTATTAGTCCGTTGGCCTTTGCCGTTTCCACTATGCTGTAGAGCATTGCACTGGCGTTGGCCCCATTAGCTGTTTGGCTAAACAGCCAATTTTTGCGGCCAATGACAAAGGGTTTAATCGCCCGCTCAGCGCGATTATTGTCGATAGACAAATGACCATCTTCAACATATTGAACCAACTTATCCCATTGATTCAGGCTGTAGTTGAGCGCTTCCCCTAATTTGGATTTAGGTAAGGTATTGAGCAAAGATTTTTCCAACCAAGCTTTATATTGGTTAAGTAATGGCTCCGACTCTTTTTTCCGGATGGCTTGTTTTTCAGGCGCTGTTTTATCTTTGATTCTGGTTTCAATTCGATACAGTTTTTGAATATGATTCAACGCCCAATTTGCTTTGCCCGTTTTTCCTTTGGGTTGCGCTTTTTCAGCTTCATCAAACTTACGCCGTGCATGTGCCCAGCAGCCAGCAAGCTTAGCTTTAGTTTGGTCATACCCTTGGTAACCATCCACTTGAAGGTAACCTGTATAATTAAGTAAAAAATTCGCAGGATAACAACCCGAACGACCCGGCTGATATTCATACAGTACGATATTTTTAAATGGGTTATTTGCAACAGGCGTGTCAGTACCTGTGCAATATAACCACATATAGGATTTTGTTTTGTCATCACTCACCACATTGACTGTGGTCTCGTCCGCTTGAATGACATGTTGCTCTAATAAGATTTGATGCAATTTGTCATACAGTGGTTTAAATAAACTGGCACATTTGATTATCCAGTCACTCATGGTTTGTCGACTGATTTCAATGCCGTGTTGTTTAAACATGGTTTCTTGCCGATAAAGCGGCAGTGCGTATTGATATTTACTGGTGATGATTTGGCTGAGTAAGCTTGGTGTTGCAATGCCTTTAGGAATTGGACTCGCTGGCATCGGGGCTTGTTTGATTTGAACTTGTGTTTCGTTTTGCTCACAGGCTCGGCAGCTGTATTTAGGTCTAACATGTTCAATCACTTTGATTTGAGCTGGAATAAATTCAAGTTTTTCAGATTTATCTTCACCCATTTTATGCATTTCACCACCGCAGCAGTCACAGCTTTTATTTTCGATGTCGTGCACAATCACTTCGCGTGGTAAATCAGCCGGTAACGCAGTGCGTTTAGCTTTTTTACGGGTGTAAGTAACGGTTTCGTTTTCAGCTTCAACTTCACGTTCTAACTCAGCGATGTCTTCCGCTTCGTTAAATAAATCACCTTGTGCAGGGTGGCCTTCGGTTGATTTACCGAATTGTTTTTGTTGGGCTAATTTGAATTGTTCTTCTAAATACGCGATTCTGGAATCTTTATCCGTTACTTGTTTTTCAAGTTCGGCAATGCGTTTGAGAAGTTGCTGCTCTAGTTCAGTCATAGGGGTATTTTACCCTGTAACTCGCTGATTATCTGCATGTTATTCAGATTAAAAGCTGATCAGGTATGATCTAAAGTTATAAGCTCAAGTTTGATAAAATCAGCGGTTTATGACCAACAATATCAAAGCCATCGAGCAGCCAGTGCAGTTGTTGCTCAGATAAAACAAGCTGGTTTTCATGCTCGGCATTCGGCCATTTAAACTTATTGTTTTCTAATCGCTTATGCCACAAAGCAAACCCCGTTTTATCCCAGTAAAGGATTTTGAGTTTATCTTTGCTTTTGTTGCAGAAGATAAATAAAGCACCGGACATCACATTTAAATTCATTTCAGCGACAACAATATTAGCTAAACCATTAATCGATTTTCGAAAGTCCACCACTGGGCGGTGCAGGTAAATGTCACTTGGCTCAACAAACATTTTCATTTAACTAAACCTCTAATCAAATCAGACAAATACTGTGCAGAGGTTGAACCTGGCAATTTTAATTCTCCAACCTGCAAAGTCAGTGTGATATGGGCAGGCTCAACAATTTCTTGCAAACGGGTTTGTTCAGTTTGAATGGTCACTTTGCTGAAACTAGATTGGGCGGTTAATTGTTTGCGGTACTTATAAAAAGTGGACGTTGCTAAGTTATTTTGCTGGCAAAAATCTTGTATGTTTAAACCAGAGCCTGGTTGTCGGCGAATTAAATCTAGCCATTGTTGTGTTCGATTGGTTTGCATAACTCACTCCTGTGATTAAAAAGAAATGAGCTTAGCGAATATAAAATAAATGTTTAGGTGTGGTTTAGCCGACGGTTAC
>NZ_JASDDF010000074.1:0-1732 GCF_030407535.1 Pseudoalteromonas sp. APC 3224
TTATGTCGGTCTAATTACCGAGCGACTTTGTCGTAAATAGCATATCAGCCAGTTGCTAAACTGGCTACCTTTTATGCCGATTCAGCCAGAGCATTAGATTTTTCGACTCGCAATGCGGTGGTATTCATATTGTTTCTTAGCCACATGCTGCGCACACCGCCCGCGCTAATATCAACACCTAGGGCTTCACTGAGCTTTATCGCGACTTTCTGCTGACCAAGGTGAGGGTGTTCAATTGAGAATTGCACAACGGCGTCTTCTATCGCCTTATCCACACAGTTTTTGTGCCGTAGATTAGGTGTTTCTTGGCGTTTTAATGCTTCAGGGCCACCTTGCTTAACCAGTCTTAAGTGCCGATGAATAGTGTCTCGTGATACGCCACTTTGGCGTGATGCAGCGCTGACGCTTCCGAGTTTTTCGATTAACGCTAATACTTCAAGTTTCTTCTGTACTGCCAAGTCTTCTGATGCCAGTTTGCTTGGTTCATTAACTTCCGAGATCTTGAGTTTGCGACCAGCGAAGTGAGCGGTAAACCCTTTTTTACTCGTGTTCCTTATCTCGATTTTCTGATTGGCAATGGAGTGCTTGAGCGGTGAATCTATTAGGTAGAACTTGTTGCCATAACTGAAGGTATGGTCGTTACGTATTTTACGATGGTCTTTAATGACGCAGATATCATCAAGGTTGATGTGTTTCGACAGAGGCGTAAATTCAGGTACTTGCTTTGATTTCACTTGAACTTTCGACTGCCAGAACTGCGGAATGAAGACATGCTTAAGGTAGGCATTGGCAGCGGCAATATCGTTAATATTGTTCAACCTAAGCTCGGGAACAAGACGGTCTTGGAAGGTATCGAATGCTCGCTCAATACGGCCTTTGCCTTGGGGTGAATTGGCAAAGATGATTTCAATGCCCAGCTCCTCACAAGCCCTCTGCATCTGTGAGAAGTTGCAGCGTTTAGGGCCGCCGAAGATACCGGCTCTGTCCACATAAAGCGTTTTAAACACACCTTTCGTTTCGATACATTCTCTCATGACTTTCAGGCATCCAACGGTGGTCTCTGACGGGAAGAACTCAGCATATACTTCACTGGTCGCATCATCAATCATGGCAATTAAACAGTGCTTTTTATCCCCAAACCAGCGATGTGGACTGCCATCCATTTGCATCATTAGACCCGGTGCTTCCATCCGCTCTCTGCGCTTTCGAACATTGCTACGTCTTCGTTTGGCTCGTTTAACGTGATGAATATCATGTGCCCAACTGCGAAGGGTTTCACGCTTAATAACAATGTTCTCATTCGTAGCTAATTGTTCAGCCAAGTGCAAGAGATTCAAATCGTAATATTTTTCCTGAATCAATTTTTGAACCGCTTTTTTTATTGATACCGGCGTTTTGTTGGGTGGGGCTTTGCCACTGTTACCATGAACAGCGAATTGAATACCGACTTGCTGATATTGCTTTACGTAGCGTTCAATAGTGCGTCGAGACTTACTGAGTAACTTAGCAGCATTGGCAATTGTTATCCTGCCTTCAACCACTTTAGCTATGATGTCAACGGTGAGTTGAGCTTTAGAATCCATCACAATCATCCTCAACATGCCTTCTAGTATTCCAAAAACAAAACACTAACAGACACGTAAAAAAGTGACCGACAAATTCCCTTGGTAATTAGCGATTACGACAGAATCGCTTGGTAATTAAGATACGACAAAGTCGCTTGGTGTTAACA
>NZ_JASDDF010000076.1:0-989 GCF_030407535.1 Pseudoalteromonas sp. APC 3224
GACAGTACAATGACTGTATTCCAGATATACATTTCCATATCAATCACACCGCCTATTTTAGTGAACCATAAAGCCGAAGCTATGTTTCATTTTATGACCATCGTTACCTAAGAAGGTTACATCCACAGCATAGTTTGCAGGAGCTAATTTAGGTAGTTTCCATGTAAATTTGCTAGTAGCGACTTTAGAAGGCTCGAATCCAAATTTAAATTCTTCGCCTTGTTTATTGGCCAATGAAACTTTTACAACCCGTACCTCTTTGGTGAACACCAAAGTTAACTCTTCTGGAGGATTCATTAGCATTGCATTATCAGCAGGCACACTTTTTTCAAGATGCACATGCGCAAATACCGCACTACTAAAAACGACACTGATTACGGTTAAAAATTTAATTAGCTTTTTCATATTTACCTCTATTTTAGTTTGTTGAAATTGCTATTTATGGTTTCTTAACTTCGCTAAGCATTACTTTTTAGCTCCGCCTTAGAAAGCTCCTTATTACAGCATTAGTATGAGATTCATTATTCTCAAATATTTGCCTGAAAAATGTATAACCAGCAATACAGGCAAAGCCGACGTAAAATACAATTTTAGACAGTACAATGACTGTATTCCAGATATACATTTCCATATCAATCACACCGCCTATTTTAGTGAACCATAAAGCCGAAGCTATGTTTCATTTTATGACCATCGTTACCTAAGAAGGTTACATCCACAGCATAGTTTGCAGGAGCTAATTTAGGTAGTTTCCATGTAAATTTGCTAGTAGCGACTTTAGAAGGCTCGAATCCAAATTTAAATTCTTCGCCTTGTTTATTGGCCAATGAAACTTTTACAACCCGTACCTCTTTGTTGAACACCAAAGTTAACTCTTCTGGAGGATTCATTAGCATTGCATTATCAGCAGGCACACTTTTTTCAAGATGCACATGCGCAAATACCGCACTACTAAAAACGACACTGATTACGGTTAAAAATTTAATTAG
>NZ_JASDDF010000078.1:0-916 GCF_030407535.1 Pseudoalteromonas sp. APC 3224
CAGCTGTTACAACTTCTTCACCTGTTAACGCTCAAGAACCAGCGCCTAACACTGTTTCACACTCACAAATTCCAATAAACCAAAGTACCCCTTCACCAAAAGAAACACCTAAACCTGAGGAACGTGAACCAGAAAAACAAAAGCACCCATTTTATAAAGTTGCGCTTCATATTGCTGGTTGGGGAGAATATACCGAACTAGGCAAGTTAACTAAAAACTATTATTTAAGCGCTAGCCAAAACGGTCAGCACATATTTAATTTATCACTTAGGGACTTAATGCTTGCAGGCTACTCAGTAGTTGTTAGGTCTAGTTGCATGATAGAAATTAAATATAATTCTTATCATGATTTTTTAACATGCGACTCTCCAACAGTGGAAGTATTCGATGAAAGTAATGAATTGACAGAGTAGTGAGGAGGGGCCCGCTCGCGGGAGGTGTCCTTGCTACACAGTCAATTCCATACATAACAACCCCGTCACTGGTGACACTATGACTAGAAATCAAATGTACGAACAAAAGCAATAAGGCAAAGGGTTAAAAAAAGTAACCCTTTGGATACCTGACAACTCAGAAATCGAGATAAAGCAGATGGTATATTTTTTAATTGATAATCCAGACCATATACCTTTTATGGCTCGAAGTATTACAACTGGCCGTATGAAAAAGGCTATTTAATACACCGATGGCTTTAGCCATGTAGACCGCACACAAATATTAATTTAGCATTACCGTAAATCGGTCGTAACTAAGCGAAGCGCAACCCCTGCCCTTAGTTACTCGATACCGCGCTTGCGCCCCTGATAAACCTATTCGGAGTTAGATAATGATTAACCATTGTGATTTTTTTAAAAGGAGTAAAAATCACAATGTTTAAATCAGAATTTCATAAACAGTTTCTTTCTTTATTTGGCTA
>NZ_JASDDF010000079.1:0-873 GCF_030407535.1 Pseudoalteromonas sp. APC 3224
TGCAGGTTCGATTCCTGCAGGGGCTACCAATAAAATCAATAGGTTATAAATTATTTTTTTAATTTTGCATTTCTGTGTAGCACATATGTAGCAAATTAAATTTAAATATTTAGTTTAAATTTTGAGATCTATTAGAATATGGTAGATCGCTATTTGTTTATCTTCTCGAAAACGAGACTCTACAGCGGTTATCAATGTCGGTTTTGTAATCAAACCAATTATCTCGTGACTATCTGTATTTACACTTTTAAATCCATCATACTGCTTGCTTTTCAGATTCAAAAGATACTTTTTAACTTTTGAAGTGAAGTTAGAAAAATAACAATATGACACGATAAAAACAGGTGATAACCCTAATAAATCATAATCAGAAATCTTGTTTAAGTGTTCATCTATTGTTGTATTGTTAAGGGAACTCAAGTTTAAAGCTTCAAAAATAGAAATTGGGACGTTTCTGTTATCTAAAATCAAACCATCACTTTCACCTACACCTATTCCACTTGGTGCTTTACCTGTTCTTTTTTGATCACAAAGTGTTAAACCGAACCACGATAACCTGTGATTTATTAAAGAAACACACCAATCATTTATTAAATCTTCATTTTTATTTTTATTTAAAATTTCGAGATTCTTTGCCCTAATAAGTAACTCTTTTACACAGGCTAAAATTTCTTGATATAGAAAATTATCAACACTATTTTTTTCATCATTTGATAATATCGAAGCTAAATCTTCTATTGATTTATTCTTGATTTCTCTAAAAATAGTTTTTAGTTCATTATTTGATTTATATGAATGAATTATCTCACTTTTCATCATTTCACGCTGAAGGGGTTCGAGCCTTTCTTTTATTGATATTGCTATTTTTTCGAC
>NZ_JASDDF010000080.1:0-792 GCF_030407535.1 Pseudoalteromonas sp. APC 3224
CAAATTCCCTTGGTAATTAGCGATTACGACAGAATCGCTTGGTAATTAAGATACGACAAAGTCGCTTGGTGTTAACATAATAAGGTGTACTAGCTCAGACTTGATCTGACAGTTACCCGTTTTTTAATCGGTGACTGTCAGTCTAGATTTGAGCTAAATTTTTCTCAGCCCAGAGCAATTTTCCATCTAATAAAGTTTCTAATGGCGTTCTGCCACAGCATATTTTTCCTTGATGAGTTCGGTCATTATTATAATAAATCATCCATTCGCCCAGATCCCTTTTGCAACTCCTCTAATGAGCTATATAGCTTTTTACGGAATGTAACTTGATAGAATTCATTGAGTAACGTTTTGTGGAAGCGTTCGTAGATACCATTTGTTTACGGTGACATAGCTTTGGTTTTTGTATGATCGATATCATTAATAGCGAGATATAACTATGCTATTTACGACAAAGTTGCTCGGTTATTAAACCGACATAACCCCTTGGTAATCACACTAATAAACCTCAGTATGTAGATCCAATCATTCAACGCTGGTTAGGCAACAAGTCAAATTACGCACAAGCTTAGTTACTTATTCGCATTAAGCCACATATTAATTTTCCCAACTAGTTATTCCCTATACCACAACTATTTCCCTACACCTTGCGCCTGTGTTTTCACTTTTCTGTAGACGTAAAAAAACCCGTCACATTTCTGTAACGGGTTTCTCTTATTTGGAGCCTGGTAATGTCCTACTTTCACATAACAAATGCTACACTATCATCGGCGCTGTTTCGTTTCACTACTG
>NZ_JASDDF010000081.1:0-679 GCF_030407535.1 Pseudoalteromonas sp. APC 3224
GGTTTATCAGGGGCGCAAGCGCGGTATCGAGTAACTAAGGGCAGGGGTTGCGCTTCGCTTAGTTACGACCGATTTACGGTAATGCTAAATTAATATTTGTGTGCGGTCTACATGGCTGCGCCATAAAATATATATACATTTGATTGCATTCTTTATCCTGGAAAGCAACCAGTTTTTACTTTAATGATTGCAAAATGTATGATTGCTCCTGGCTTTGTTATGTTGTTTTGATTGCAAAATATGCTCTGCCGGTTTATCCTGGCTTTCTATTATGATTGCAAAGGATACTTAAATGGCTATTACATACCGCCCAAATGATGAAGTAAATAAAGAAATTGAACGCCTAAAGGGTAAGCTAAATATTAATACTTCCACCAAGTTAATTGATTTTTTGATACTCGAATATCAAAAAACACAAACTGAAATTAGAAACTTAAAAGCTGATAATTATCGTTTGGATAATTCACTAGACGATAAAATTGAAGCTATTAACGACTTTAAGCAAGCATTCGACAATCTGATTAAATAGCCTTTTTCATACGGCCAGTTGTAATACTTCGAGCCATAAAAGGTATATGGTCTGGATTATCAATTAAAAAATATACCATCTGCTTTATCTCGATTTCTGAGTTGTCAGGTATCCAAAGGGTTACTTTTTTTAACCCTTTGCCTTATTGCT
>NZ_JASDDF010000082.1:0-587 GCF_030407535.1 Pseudoalteromonas sp. APC 3224
GGCGTTACATCACTCATATAAACAACTTCCTTGTAGATATAAAATCAAAACAAATAAACTTTAACTATTGTACTTATTAATCAGTACTAAGTACTTAATAAAATTGAGGTAAAAATAAAAAACCTCAGCTTTTGAGTGAAAAGCTAAATAAAGCACAGCTGTTTGCTTGAGCGGAAATTTCTAATAGGTGCCCTTATTTTTAATATTCATAAACATAATTTGATGAATAAGAAGCGATGTAGAGGTAGGAAGAAATTATTTCTTATAAGCAGACTTTGCTAATATCAAACTGATGTAAAAAGTTAGTATAGATAACCCAAATAATAATAAAGATACAGACCAACCAAGAGGGCCTGTTTCACATCCGTTACTGTATTTACAAGCAATGGTATTCGGATCTAAGATGAATTGATAAGAAAACCATCCTAAAAATAATGAAAGAGCTAATAAAAGTAAGGCTAATATTATTTTTGACTGTATGGATTTTAACGTTGTTGACCCATTTTCGGATGGATATTTTCGTATCAGATACAAAAGAAAAAAGCATCCAATACCAAAGACTGTTAAGGTTAAACTATATAATATAT
>NZ_JASDDF010000008.1:0-140298 GCF_030407535.1 Pseudoalteromonas sp. APC 3224
CATACTAATACCTCTGGCCTATTGTTTTTGTTTATAGCACTATTTTTATTAATAAATATTAATAACATAAAAATGAATGCGAACATAAAACAATCTTCATAAGTCGCAGTTAAACTTAGTGTTTCTACAAAGTCGCTAATGCTTAAGCTTATTAAAATTAAGGAATTCATAACACCCTCCAATATAAGTAAAGTAACTATGCCATTAGATAAAATATATAAGAGTGTGAAGTGTCATTAACTTGGCTGACATTTGTCATGAAATAGAAAAATTCATCTTCTGAGTGTAAAAGCAATGCTAATATAGCCAAAAAAAGTGACAAGGAAATCTCGTGCAGTCCCAACAACAAAGCTTAATTTACTTACATATTGCCGTCCTTTTATTTGGCGGCACCGCCTTATTCGCAAAGCTAATTGGTTTGAATGCATTAGATATTACCGCTTATCGCGCGGCTATCGCTGGGGTGGCAATTTGTGTGCTACTGACTTTGCAAAAAAAACCAATTAAGCTGCATCACGCCAAAGATTATGTGATTGCCATTTTATTAGGCGTTGCCGTAGGTATTCACTGGGTAACCTACTTTGCAGGCATGCAATTGGCGGGAATTACCGTGGGCATGTTAGCTTTTTTTACCTATCCCGTGATCACGGTATTTTTAGAGCCTCTATCTAATAAAAGTAAGCCCAAGACAAAAGATATAATAAGCGCTGTGGTGGTGATTATTGGCATTTATTTATTGATCCCTAACGTTAATTTAGGCGATGACATCACTTTAGGTGTTGTGACGGGGGTGGTATCAGCGTTGTTTTTTGCTATTCGTAATATTACCCATAAACGCTACTTTAGTGAGTATGGTGGACCGCAAACCATGTTTTATCAAACGTTAGTGGCAAGCCTGATGCTATGTGCATTTATTGAAGTACCCATAACACAAATTAATGATACTGATTTAATATTGCTGCTTATCGCCGGTGTGGTGTTTACTGCGATGCCGCATTCGTTATTTGCAGCGAGTTTAAAACATTTATCAGCAGCGACCGCTGGATTGATTTCTTGCTTACAGCCCCTTTATGGCACAATACTGGCTATAATTATTTTGCACGAACGCCCCTCAGTGATGACCCTGATTGGTGGTGCACTGATTGTTAGTGCTGCGTGCTTTGAAACTTGGTCAATCTCACGGAAAAAGCAGCCATGAAAATATTTGCTCATAGAGGCACAAGCACACACTTTCCTGAAAATACACATAGCGCCATTATGGCGGCGTTAAAAGCAAATGTAGATGGCATTGAGGTTGATGTACAAAGCGCACTTGATGACTACGTGATTATTCATGATACCTATCTAGATAGAACTACTAATGGTAAAGGTAAAGTGTGCGACCTAAGCGCTCAGCAAATTCAACAATTTGATGCGGGAAATGGTGAGCAAGTGCCTACCCTACAACAACTAATTGACTGGAATAGCAATCAAACCTTACTTAATTTAGAGCTAAAACATACTTTTGAACTAGAAAAGTTTGCTGCGCAACTAGAAATGAATATTACTGCAAATAAGATATCAGCAGACAATATTTTAGTTTCATCATTTAATCATCATCAACTACACTGGCTAAAGAACCGCTTGCCTTGGCTTAAAATTGGCGCACTTACTGCATCAATTCCATTGCAGTATGCGAAGTTTGCTGAAGACTTACAGGCCTTTAGCATTCATGTTGACAAAAACTTTATGAACAAGTCGTTTGTTGACGATGCCAAACTGCGCGGCTTACAGGTGTTTGCCTACACCGTAGATGAAGTTGAAGATATTAAACTGATGCTTGCCTGTGGTGTTGATGGCATTTTTACTAACGACCCTGAACGAACTAAGCATTTTTTGGCGCAATTAAATGAACTATAACTAATTATTTAATTGCTATTTATGCTATAAAAACAATAATTTAGTAGGTCACTATTTAATGAGTAGCTACATGCGTATTTATAATTTTTTAGAACAAACTCTATTTTTTACTTTAACCCGAAAAATAGTGGGTAATTTAAGCTTTGTATTTTTATTTCAAGCTATTACATTATTTTGGTTACACAGTAGCCTCTCTGAAAATCAACAAAGCACAGGGCTATTTTGGGCATTAACCCTGCTGATTGTTGCCGGTTTTATATTTACTATTTTTTATATGCGCTTTTTAATTGTGCGCCCGGTAAAAGCCATGCGCGATACGTTGATTAATATTAATCAACAAGATGCCAACTTAGCTGCCAAACTTCCTCATTTTACTTTTGATGAATTTAGAGATTTAAGTGAACAATATAATCAGTTTACTACGCATTTAAACAGCTTATTAAGTACGACCTACAGCAGCGCTCAGGAAAGCGTGCAAAGTAATAGCCAAGTAACGCAATCAATGCAGCACACAGAGCAGCTAAGCGAACAGCAAATTAACTTAAGCCACACCATAATTAATGCCAGCAACCAAATTACCCAAAGCCTACAAGATATAGTAAGTAACACTGATAGCGTACATCAGGTAAATAATGAACATCTTAGTTTTGTTAAGCTCTCTGCGAGCGAACTGTCAAAACTGGTTGAACAGGTGAGACTTATTAATGAAATGCTGGGTAGTTTTTCTAAAACGATTGCAGGCTTAAAAGAGAATAGTGAAAACATTCGTAGCATTTTAAAAATGGTAGAAGAGTTTTCTGATCAAACTAATTTATTAGCGCTTAATGCGGCAATTGAAGCAGCGCGCGCCGGAGAAGCTGGGCGAGGTTTTGCCGTGGTTGCCGATGAAGTTCGCACCCTATCGGTTAAAGTAAGTGATGCAACCCGCCAAATTAGTGATTTTATTACCCAAATGAATGAGCTGGTTAATGAAACCAATAAAGAGTCTCAGCAGTTAATTAGTCACTCTAATAACGCACAAGCTGCAATCAACGATACCTCAGAAGGTTTTGGAAAAATGCTCAATGAATTTGAGCATAATCAGCAGCAATTACAGCAAATAGCTAACGCAGTTCATTTACTTGAAGATACACAAAATCAAACCCATGAATCGGTTGAACAAATTGTGGCGCTTGGCGAACAAGCAAAACAACAAATAGACACCGCATTGCATGACTCTGAGCAATCACAAAAACTAAGTCAACAAACCCAACAACAGTTAAAGCGTTTTGTAGGCTAGGGTCTGCTGATCTTTCAAGGTTAAATTTGCAGCAGTCTGTTTGGTATTTAGGCAAGGCAGGGCCTATGTGGTGTGGTTATTCCCCATAAATAGGCGATAACGCAGCATCAATGCCAAACAGGCGCTGCCCAAAGGGTTCTGCCTAGGAGCAATTAACTCTTTGTTGCTCGGTTTTTACTTAGCCCACTAGGTTACAAACCTCGCGCCGCGATTAAATCGCCCCTAGTTTGAACAAATTTCAATCCGCAAAGGTCAACAGACCCTAGTTTTACCCAAGCCGCGATTATGCTAAATTACGCGGCTTATAATATAACTATGTGAAGCATGTGAGCGACGTCAATCTAAATTATGAACAGCTAGCCCAGCAAATAAAGCTATGGGGTCAAGAACTTGGCTTTAGTGAAGTGGGTATTACTGACATTGATTTAACTAAGCATGAAGCACAGCTGCAGCGATGGCTTGATGCGGGTTTTCATGGCTCAATGGATTATATGGCAGCCCATGGTATGAAGCGTGCTCGCCCTAATGAGCTAGTACCCGGAACACAGCGGGTTATTTCAGTTAAAATGAATTACCTCCCACCTGATTCTGGCTTTGCCAAAAACCTTAAAAATACCGAAAAAGCCTATATCAGTCGATATGCCCTTGGCCGTGACTATCATAAGTTGATGCGCAACCGAATCAAACAGTTAGGTAAAAAAATTGAACAATATGTGGGTGACTATAGCTTTAGGCCTTTTGTTGATTCAGCCCCTGTACTTGAACGTCAACTCGCTGAAAAAGCGGGATTAGGCTGGCGCGGAAAGCATTCTTTATTAATAAATAAAGAGGCGGGTTCTTGGTTCTTTTTAGGTGAGCTTTTTGTCGACTTACCTTTACCTATTGATAACGAAAACACTTTTGAGGGCTGCGGCAAATGCGTTGCCTGCATAACACTATGCCCCACTGGTGCTATTGTAGAACCTTATGTGGTTGATGCGCGTAAGTGCATTTCGTATTTAACTATAGAGCATCAAGGCGCTATTCCTGAGCAATACAGAACATTAATGGGAAATCGCATTTATGGCTGTGACGATTGCCAATTGGTATGCCCATGGAACCGCTACGGACAAATTACCGATGAGGCTGACTTTCATCCTCGTACACAATTAAAAAACAAAGATTTACTCGAGTTATTTGCTTGGGATGAAACTACCTTTTTAAAAAATACCGAGGGCAGTCCAATCCGCCGCATTGGCCATGAACGTTGGCTACGAAATATAGCCGTTGGATTAGGTAACGCAGATTTTAGCCCGGCAATTATTGCTGCACTCGAAGATAAACGCCAAACAGTCAGTGACTTGGTGGGTGAACATATAAATTGGGCACTCGCCCAGCAACACGATAAACAAAGGCAAAAGTTGCGTAAAACAGCACGATTAATTCGTATTGTCGAAAAAGGCCTCCCCAGAGACGCGTAAGCCTTTTACCTTTTTATGTAATCACTTTCTCTATGAACTCTTAGCCCTCTTTGTGCATAATTTACTAACATCTAATTTAACACAGAGAAGAGAATGAGGAGTAAATAAGAAGCCACTATTAAAGTACAGCTCTTAGTTAACCTGTAATGCATACTTTCGTTTTTAACCTTTAAAAGACGCGACATAAAGTCGCTGTTACAAGTTAATTTGTCCAATCGTAGCAAGGAATTTACCCCGCGCCTCGCAGCCCGTAGCCCGCACCTTTAACCTTTCAACAATAAAGCGAGATCTTGCTCTATCTCTGCGAACGCTTTTTTAACCTGATCAACAGATTCTTGACGTGCCACCGAATTTTGAATCGTTTCGTCGACTTTTTTGTAGATAAACACTTCCTGGTCTTCATCGAGTCCCATGGTTGGGATCCGCTCTTCTAACTCCTCTTGAAGTTGTTTAAATACTTTTTCGTTATTTATCCGGCTATCGTTAAGCAATCCAATTAAACTATGAAATTTACTGTGAACAGTACTCGCCACTTTGTTTAATCGCTCTTGCTGCGAAACCAACATTTTCTTAGTAGTAATAGCCCGCAATTGCTGTTCGGTTACACTTACAATAAAACAAATATGATCACGTATACGCCCATGCTTCTGCTCATCTTGTTCTGGCATATTCAAAATCAATAAACTGACAAACTCGTAATTAACCAAAATACGATGAGAAAACTCATGTAACCTACCTTTGTTTTTAAGCATTTCAAATAACTCAATCACTATCGGCGAACACACACCGTTTAAAGCAAAGTGCGATTTGCTGTCGTTACATCTAAATTCAATATTACTTTGTAGACCAAACGCCTGTAAGCACTCCACTAATGCCTTACCTAACTCCTCTACATCGTTGATAAAACCGATATTTTCAATATAGTTAACTATCTGACCCATTTCACTGCTATTTGCCATAGCATTAAAAGCGGTTGAGGTTGCTTCTTTTACTTGCTTTTCAAGCTGTTGTTTTTCTATTAATACTTGATTTAACTTATTCAGCTTTTGCTTAAGTTCATCGTGCCCAAACGGTTTTACAATATAGTCTTCAGCACCTACTGAATAACCTTCCATACGTTCCTCAACAGTCCCCCTTGCCGATACAAACATCACTATAATATCTTGTGTTTTAGGGTTCGCTTTGAGCTCTTTACATACTTCGTAACCATTCATTTTTGGCATGCTTACATCAAGTAAGATAACCTGCGGCATATACTCTTCAACCATGCTCAAGCATTCCGGGCCACTCGAAGCCAGCTTAAGTTCAAAATCTAATTCCTCTAGGATTTCTTCTATTATTTCGAGGTTAAATGGTTCATCGTCGACTGCAAGAATTTTAGTTAAAGCCATAATTTTTCGTCCATATAAATCGTGTTCATTAAAACAATTCGGTTATTAGCTACTATTTTTCACTAATTGCTCATCGGCTAAATATTCATCGAGGTTTATTTCCAAAGGAACCTGAATGCTAATGGTTGCCCCACCAAGTTCGTTATTACAGGCTTTTATAGTTCCTTGATGTAAAGAAACAAATTCACGGCACAACGTAAGTCCTAATCCTGTCCCCCCTGCGCCACTATTTGTTTTGCTACTTTGCACAAATTTTTGAAAAACAGTTTCAAGCTCGTCTTCTGGTATGCCTATTCCACTATCTATTACTTCAATATTTGCACACCCACTGTCTGTTTCCAATGCAACTTCGATAGTGCTATGTTCTTCGCTAAATTTTAATGCATTACTCAATACGTTTCTAAGTACCTGATTAATTTGCTCTTCATCGCATTGTGCTACAACTGGTGGGTTATCTGATTTAAATGCAATCTTAATATCTTTTTCTATGGCAATCCCAGCAACATCATCAATGCTTGTTTTAACAATAGTCGTTAAATCGCATGCTCGCGGGTTAAATGGGAATTTACCTACATCTAATTTCGACAAATCGAGTAGATTGTTAAGTAATGACAGTAGCCTTTGCCCACTTGATTCTATTCGGGTTAAATATTTTAAAAGTTTATCTTTACTAAAATCATCATCTTGAAGCTTACTGATACCAAAGCGTGAAAAACTTAGTATAGAATGCATAGGGGTTCTTAGTTCATGTGACATATTCGCCAAAAACTCTGATTTGCTTAAATTAGCTGCTTCAGCAATGTTTTTCGCATGCTCAAGTTGCGAAGTCCGCGCTCTAACCTGCTCTTCTAAAAGATCTTTGGCCTCAAGTAATAAATCTTCTTTTTGTTTTAAATGGGTTACGTTTTTAAAAATAACCGCTAATGCTATCTCACCATGATGATCAATTTCATTAAACGAGCCGACAAGTGGAATTTTACTGCCATCTTTATTGACTAGGTGTAAGTCGCAACTAAATTGCCGATTACTGTTTAAAGTCGATATTTTATCTTTTATTGCCTTTACTGAATCGTCATCTAAAAAGTGAAATAACGAGTGAGCAATGAGCTTTTTAAACGGTAAATTAAACAGCTTTAAGCACGCGTCGTTAGCCTCTACTATTTTGCCTTTACGTTCAAAAAGTAAGATTGGATCGGGAGTATTTTTAAAAATTACTTGCAGCAAACTGTCTTTTTCAATAAGTACATCGACTGTATCTTGTAGTCTTTCAACTAGCTCTGCGTTATGACGTTTTAGCAATTCGGTTTGCCACAACTTATGTACTGCTTGTAATAACACATTGTCGTCGAGCGGCTTAATTAAAACGTCTTCAACACCTTGGCGAATTGCTTCAATCATAGAAACCTGAGCAGGACGCGAGGTTAATAATAAGCAGCGGCTATGCGGCTGTATCTGCTTAAGGCTGGTAAATATATCTAAGCCGAGCCCTTCTTTTAAACTAAAATCACTAATTAAAATATCAATCATTCTGAGTTTGGCAATATTAAGTGCCTCATCATGATTTGTAGCTGTGTATACCTCTATATGTGCACCCACTAAACTACTTTTTAGCATTTCTAAACGCTCACTAACATGATCAACCAACAAAATTGTAGGCAGTTTAAAAATATGATCAGGTCCTATTTCTAATAGATCTTCAATAAATGAAGTGATTTCTTTATTAGAAAAAAATGGATAAATAATAGTGGCATCTGGAACAAGCTCGTTTAATTTACCAAATGCATCAAGCAATTCACCACTTTCAGCCTTGGGAGCTAAAAGTAAAAATGATTGTCGGGTCGCTTGTTTTACCAACGAAGCAACCAGATTTGTTGGTGTCCCTTGTGAAAAGGCAAGCATATCGTACGCATCTATGTTGCTGCTTTGATCAAACATAGAATAATGAACTAATTCAACTTCACAACCAATTAGCTCAAGCAGTACTTTTAAGCGCATAGCAATCATGCTACTGCTATCAATAATAAGTATTTTTTGCGCCATTTATGTACACTTTTAAGAATTAATTAAACACCTTTTCAGCATAGTATAGAATTTTTGGTTTGGCATAATCGTCTACATAAATGTAATTTTTGCTTGCCTATGATTGTGGGATTACATTAAATGCTTACCAAAAATAGTCAGGCTGTACAGCTGGTTATCCATCCTTGCAACATTGGGCAACTCTCCCCATACTGCAAAATCAAAATGCTTAAATAATTTAATGCTTGGTTCGTTATGGCTAAAAATAAATCCAAGTAACACTTCAATATCGAGCTTTTTTGCTTGTTGTTGTGCAAATTGCATCAACTTTTTACCCAACCCTTTTCCTTGGGCTGCTGATGTAATGTAGATGCTTAGTTCAACGGTGCCATCGTAAGCTGGGCGCCCATAAAACGATTTATAACTAACCCAGGCTAATACTTGGTCATTTTCGCAGTAAACAAAAATAGGTCTTTGAGCTGTATGGCTATCAAACCAAGGTTGTTTGTCAGCAACGGTTACTTCTTCAGTATCGGCGGTTACCATTCGACTAGGGATAGTTTCATTATAAATGGCAACAATAGCAGTTAAATCATCAGGTTTAGCTAAACGTATAGTCATAGAAAATAAGTAAAATTGATCAATTTCGCCTATAGTAGCGTATGATAAGTTACATAAACACCCATCAAATCGCATTCAAGGTAACCGCATGATAAGAAAATTAATATTTGGATTAACACTGGCTCTAGGCTGTGTATCTGTAACCACCAATGCAGCAGACACTAATAGCCCTTCAGCAAAGACAGATACCTGCGATGACTTCACAAATGTGTCACTGAGAAAGCTTCGTTCAACCGAAACGCTTAATCTATGTGAATTTAAAAATAAGCCACTGTTGATTGTTAACACTGCCAGCAATTGCGGCTTTACTTCTCAGTTTGAAGGGCTAGAAACGCTATACAAAAAATATAAAGAGCAAGGCTTGGTGGTGCTCGGTTTTCCATCTGACGATTTTTTTCAAGAAGAAAATGACGAAAAAGATACGGCTAAAGTCTGTTATGTAAATTACGGCGTTACCTTTCCCATGTTAGCCACCAGCGCAGTGCGTGGCAGCGATGCCAACCCTATTTTTAAGCACTTAAATGCAAAAACTAGTTCACCTAACTGGAATTTTTATAAATACGTGGTTTCGGCAGATCGTCAAACCGTGACTCGCTTTAACAGCCGCGTCAAACCCAATTCAGCAAAATTAGAAAGCGCCATCAAAAGTGCATTTTAATTTTGTGTTTTCAGTTTAACCTTACTAAGATGTTGCTTAGTAGATAAAAAACTAAACTTATAAATAGGAGATTTTATGGCAGTAGCAAGTGCAAGGCACATACTCGTAGACAGTGAAGCACAATGTTTAGACCTTAAAGATAAAATTGAGCAAGGTGAAGACTTTGCAGAGCTGGCTAAATTGCACTCTAATTGCCCTTCAGGTCAAGATGGTGGCGCATTAGGTGAGTTCGGACCTGGTATGATGGTTCCTGAGTTTGATAAGGTGGTTTTTTCAGCGCCACTTAACCAAGTACAAGGTCCTGTTCAAACACAGTTTGGTTACCACTTATTAGAAGTAACCAGCCGCTCAGAGTAAGCAAATCGATTTACTAATAAAGCCGCATTAGCGGCTTTTTATTTATGTGGAGTTGGCAAAAGCCCCAATATGCAATTACTTGGCTCTATTTCTTCCCCTTATGTTCGCCGTGTCAGAATTTGGGCACAACAAAATAACTGTGAGCTTGAGTTTATAAATCTCGACATTTTTTCAAGCGATGATCGTTCTTTAATGATGTCGCACAACCCGGCAGCTAAAATCCCTATCTTAATTGATGACTCGCTTAACTTAAGCGACTCAAATAATATACTGCGTTACTTACTTGAAAAAACACAGCAGAACCCGCTAACTTGGCCGCAAGAGCATTTTTTAACTAGCATCAACGCCTGTAACGATTCATTGGTTGAGTTATTGATATGTCAGCGTTCTGGGTTTGACACGCAAGCTGATAAACTATTTTTTAATCTGCAAAATGAGCGGATTGCGCAAACTTTAGACTATTTAAATGATCATTTAAACGATGATGAATTTAAAAGCTGTGAATGCCTCAACATCAGTTTATACTGCTTGCTAGATTGGATCTGCTTTCGTGAACTCACTGATTTTAGCGCGCAGCCGCAGTTAGTTAAGTTTTATGAAGCGTTTAGTCAGCGTCAAGCGGCTAAAAATACCAACCCTCGACTCAAATTTTAAAAGGTGAACACATGAGCGATATCGAAATTGAATCACAACTAGTTAGCTTTGTAGAAAAAGTACGTGTTAGTGAGCAGATCTGGGCACTGGGTGCACAAGATGGTGGCTTTGTTGTATGTGAATCAAATCAGTTTGATGACACCGATGTACTTTTACTGTGGGAATCAGAAGACGCAGCAAAAGAGCAATGTAAAGAAGAGTGGAAAGACTACAGCCCAGTAGAAATCAACCTAGATGAATTTTTAGATGATTGGGTTGAAGACCTTAAATCAGATGATGCATTGGTCGGTTTAAATTGGAATGACGATCAAGTGTGCGTAGAAATTGAACCAGTTGGTTTAGCTCGCGCTTTAAGTGAATAAGTTTTAACTGTTTATTTGCTGGCACACCCCCAATTAACAACAACGATTAGTTGGGGTATAAAATAATAAAAACTGTCAAGGTACTGCGTTGAAAACCCATCTTGGTCGTCGTCCATTCTCAGCTATGGAGCTACATACGCTCTATACCGGATATATTTATAGTGATACTCGGCTTGCCCGCGAACAAGCTAAGCACTGGCACTTTTGGCTGCCTTTAATTGCGTACTACAGTGGCGCTTATAGTGATGAAATTGGCCATTTAACCCTAGATGACTTGGTGGTTCAAAATAACATTCTCTGCTTTAGCTTTCATACTCATGGTAAAATTAAACCCCGTTTAATTCCTGTACATAACGCCCTTATTAAGGCCGGACTTAATGATTATTTAGCCTACGTAAAAGCGCAAAAACACACACGTTTACTGTTTGACCTCCCAGCAAAAACAGGACGCTACAGTGAAAAAGTACGCATTTGGTTTTCAGGCGAGGGCGAACGTGCGGGGTATTTGCAAAAATGTGCAATTCCTTCCGTGGATCAACTCGGAATGAAAACCGCGATTAGTAGTTTGCGGCTTAACTTTGAGCAGCAAATTCGTATTTATGCCCTGCAAGCAGGCTCTAAGGACTGCTTCAATTACTTAATGGGCTTTAATGATTACTCTGATGAGTATTTTGCCGATACCAAATTGCTTAATACCGTTTTACAACAAATTCGTGTTATCAATTCCTACACCCATTGGCAGCGGTTTTTAGCACGAGATAGTCACTGACAAACTTTGTTACTCTTTTCCTTCTTGTTGCTCGCTTACTCTAGCAATAAAAGCTGTTAGGATGGAGTGTACTCACTCTTCTAACAACAAAAATCTAGGGATAACTATGTTTTTTAAAAGCCTCTTAACCGTGAGCGTTGCGCTTGCGATAAATGCTGCTAACGCTAATGAATTCGTGATTGAAAAGCTCGCAAAGCCAAGTTCACAAAAAGTCGCTTTAACGCTCGACCCAAGTCAGGATACTTTTACAGGAATGACTGAGATCAGTTTGGAGGTGCTTAAACCAACACGCTACATTGAACTTAATGGTGTTGATTACGCAACCAAAATGGTTCAACTATTGGGTGAGCAAAACTGCGACTTAAACAGCGAAATGCTTAAAACCGGTAAAGTTAAATTTAGCTGCGAAGAGCAAATTCAGCCGGGTAAATACACTTTAAAAATTGATTTCTCAGCGCCATATAATCGCCAAAGTGTGGGGCTATATAAAACACTAGATCAAGGCGTTCCTTATCTTTTCACCCAATTTGAAATGAGCGATGCCCGTCGAGCGTTTCCTGTATTTGACGAACCAAGCTATAAAATTCCATTTCAGTTAACTATTACCGCCCCCACGTCACAAAAAGTGTATTCAAATACACCTGAGTTAAAAACGACGGTGAATGGCGATATGACTACCCATTACTTTGATAAAACGCCACCAATTCCATCATACTTAGTAGCTATGGCTGTAGGCCCGTTTGAAGAACTAGAAATTAAGGGTATGCCAATCCCTGGCCGTGTGATTACTCCACAAGGTAAAATTCATTTAGCACAGTATGCAAAAGAGAATATGCCTAGAGTATTGGGCGCACTTGAAGAGTACTTTGGTATTCCTTACGTGTATAAAAAATTAGATTCAGTGGCTGTTCCAGAGTTTCCGTTTGGGGCAATGGAAAATTCAGGTTTAGTGACTTACCGCGAAGATATTCTTCTGGTTGATTTAGAAGCTGCAACGCGTAGTAAAAAGCAACGTAATGTCTCTATTATTGCCCATGAATTAGCTCACCAATGGTACGGTAACTTAGTGACTATGAAGTGGTGGAACGACTTATGGTTAAACGAAGCGTTTGCTAGCTGGATGGCAGCAAAAATTACTAAGCAACTTAATCCTGAGTTTGAATCACACCTAGATTTACCACAAAACAATGTAATGGCGTTAGATGCTCGCTTAAGCACTAAGCCCATTCGTAAACCAATTAAAACCGAAGCCGATATTATGGACGGTTTAGGCCTTGCATACAGCAAAGGCAGCTCAGTACTGGCGATGGTTGAAAATTGGATTGGTGAAGACGCATTTCAAGCTGGTATTCAAAATTATTTAAAAGAGTTCTCATATAAAAATGCCGAAGCCGCCGATTTATGGGAAGCACTCGGTAAGGCTTCAAATAAAGATGTGGCGAGTGTTTTAAAATCATTTATTGAACAATCGTCATTTCCTTTAATCAAGGTTGATCAGCAAGGTAAAACTCTCACTATTTCGCAAAGCCGTTTTGCTAATGCCGGTGTTGATGCTCCAGCCCAACTTTGGAATGTACCCGTTGCCATTAAGTACGGTAAAGGCGATAAAGTAAAAACTGCCAGTGTATTACTTAATAAACAAAACCAAACGCTAGAGTTAGATTTTGAGCCAGAGTGGATATATCCAGACCAAGGTGCGCTAGGTTACTACCGCTGGGTCATGGACGATGCGCAATTTAACGCACTAATTGATAATGCAGCAAGCGTATTAAACGACCGCGAGCGCCTTGCACTATTATCAGCCACCGACGCCTTACTTGACGCAGGTGTAATTTCTGCGGCTAAGCTGATGCAAACGCTTGAAGTATTTGCCAGTGATAGTCATCCACGCGTAGCTAACACTGCTTTAGGTTATTTAGCATCTCAGCAACGTACCTTTAAAGACGATAGCAACAAAGATTTATGGCCTACATTTATTCAAAATGCAGTCATGCCTGCCGCTAAAAAATATGGCCTAGAAGCAAAAATGGGTGAGGATGGCGCTATTGCTCAACTGCGAGCTGCGGTGGTATCACGCTTAGGCTTTGATGGTGAAGATAAAAATGTGATCAATAAAGCTAAGCAGCAAACAGCTGCTTACTTAAAAGATCCACAAAAAGTAGACCCTTATTTAGCGGGTACTTACTTACGTCTTGCGGCTTTTCATGGTGATAAAGCGCTGCTTGATCAGTTTATGGCAACCTTTAAAACCACTAAAGATCCACAAGTTCGTACCAATATGTTGGCAGCAATGGGTTATTTTGGTAAACCTGAACTCCAAAAAGCAGTGCTTGCATATAGCTTAACCGATGAAGTAACCGCTTCTGATATGCGTACTATTTTATCGGGGCAAAGTTACACCGATGAACGCCAAGCACTCTTTATTGATTGGATATATAGCAACTACGATAAAGTAACAGCAAGTTTGCCACCATTTTTTGTGCCTAACTTACCTTACTTTACTACTGCTAGCTGTGATGCTGAAAGTTTAGCGACAACGCAAACGTTCTTTGACGCTAAACTTGATGACGTACCTGGCTATGCGCGCACATTAAGTAAGCTTGCAGAAAGTACGAATGACTGTATTGCACTTAAAAACCGTGAACTCAAATCAGTAAATAGCTTTTTGAATAGTAAATAAGTTAAAGCTCAAAGGATAGGGGGCTGCGGGCGACGGGTAACGGGCCGAAAAGCTCAAACTCGGGCTAATGGCTGATGTTTTCTCATTGTCTTCTCTTTGTGTATAAAATCTTAAAAAGTTTATTCACAAAGAGATTAAGAGGCGCAGCCCTTTTAGAGCTAGTGATTAAAGACAAAGATTAAGGGTTATAAAGGTTAAAGGTTGAAGATTTTATCTTGCACCTTTTGCCTTTAGCCCTGCACCATTCTATTAACCACCAATAATCATGGTTAGCTTAGCTATAAACTCTTTTGCCGCTTGTTCAGAGTTAATTTTAAAAGCGACACCATAATGAATAGGCTGTGCGCTTTTATAAATACGAGTGGGAAAACGGGTCATTTCACTACTATGAAAATAGCCTTGAGTACGCACAACCCCATCAATATCAGTAAAGTCATCACTAAACACTTCAAATGCAGGACGGATCACAATTTTACCTTTCCCCGTTTCGGCATGGGTGTAAAACGCTTCTTTAGAGTTTGCTAGCATATACTCAGCAATGTTTTTTATTTTAAAATTACTTCTACACTCTAGTTTTATCAGCTGCTCTGTTAACTCGTCTGCGCTAAATGCCACGTGACTTTCCTTTTTATTTAATAGTTAGGGTCTGTTGACCTTTCAAGGTTAAATTTGCATCAGTCTGTTTGGTATTTAGTCAAGACAGAGCCTATGTGGTGTGGTTATTCCCCATAAATAGGCGATAACGCAGCATCAATGCCAAACAGGCACTGCCCTTCGGGTTCTGCCTAGGGGCTATTTACTCTTTGTTGCTCGGTTTTTACTTAGCCCACTAGGTTACAAACCTCGCGCCGCGATTAAACAGCCCCTAGTTTGAACAAATTGTAATTCGCAAAGGTCAACAGACCCTAGACTAACTCATGCATGAGTGAAAGTCCGAAATTTATTATTTAGTGTTTATTTAACACTACATACAAACGCTAATTGCTGATTTTTATAACTCAACCGGCTAATTTCAGTATCGCAATATTGGCTTAAATCGAGCCATTGAGATATATCAGATCCAGCTGTTAATTTTCGTTGATAAATACGGTTTTTAACTGCGTAAGCAATAGTATTTTCATCTTTTAAGATGAAGTCTTGTACTTGGTTTGGCAACCTAAGGATGTTGCTTACCTGCTTGGTTTGAGGGTCAAAACGGGCTAACTGGTGCTGGCCACTTTTACTATGACTAAATAAAAATTCACTTTGCGATTTATCGTAAATAAGTGTGCGACCAATGTTATTTGCAACAACTTCACCTTTAGCCGCAACAACCGAGGTATATTGTAATGTATGTGGCTCACCTAAAATAAACATCACTAAATCGTTGTTATTACCCCAAGCGTGATAGCCCACAGGCTCAATCCAATCAAAAATACGACTTGGCGCCTGCTCTGTGCTCAGCGGATATTGCCATAATTTTTGTTTGCCATCTTCTTCAACCACGATGGCAGATAAACTATCACCACTCGGTGTTACTGTTGGCGAATACTCACTTACAGCTGTATTGGTGATCATGGAGGTTTGTTTTGATGATAAATCGTAAAGCGCAATATCAGTTTGGCTCTGATTATTACTGATTACCTCACGCGTATAATAAAGGCCAGTATCGGTTAAGTGGGGCTGATTGTTGTAGCTGGTTTTATCACTAACAATGCTTACGCGTATGCCATGCGGAGTATTTAAATCGGCAAGCAGTATTTGACTTTTAGGCATATTTGCCTGGGCAACGCCCAATGTTAAAGCATTAATTGTTATTAGCCCTAACAACGGTTTGATCAGTTTCATGCTTTCTCTCGTTTTAATTTTAAGCACCTCATGATAACGTTATTTACTGATGACGTCACTTGACCTAGCTTAGTAAGGTCTTTATAACTAACGGGTCATAAAAAAGAGAACAAACATGTCAGCTAAACACCCTATTATTGCAATCACCGGCTCATCTGGAGCAGGCACTACAACCACCACCAATGCCGTGAAGCATATTTTCCGCAGCCTCGATATCAATGCTGCATTTATTGAAGGTGATAGCTTTCATCGTTACACACGTCCTGAAATGGACAAAAAAATTCGAGAAGCCCAACAAGAAAGTAAACACATAAGTTATTTTGGCCGAGAAGCCAATGACTTTGGTGCATTAGAAGACTTATTTACCAAGTATGGTGAAACAGGCGAAGGTAAACTGCGCCGTTATTTACATACCTTTGATGAGGCCGTGCCTTATAACCAGTTACCTGGAACATTTACTCCTTGGCAAGAGCTTGAGCAAAATACAGATTTAATGTTTTACGAAGGCTTACATGGCGGCGTGGTCGACGAAGATCATGATGTTGCTAAGCATGTTGATTTACTTATAGGCATGGTGCCAATTATTAACCTTGAGTGGATCCAAAAACTTATTCGCGATACCTCTGAGCGAGGCCATTCTCGTGAAAAAGTAATGGACTCGATTGTGCGCAGCATGGATGACTACATTAATCATATAACGCCGCAATTTTCTCGTACCCATATTAACTTTCAGCGAGTACCCACCGTTGATACCTCCAACCCATTTAGCGCAAAAGATATCCCCTCCCTTGATGAAAGCTTTGTCGTTATTCGCTTTAGGGGCATTGATGACGTTGACTTCCCGTATTATTTACGCATGATTGAAGGCAGCTTTATGTCGCGGATCAATACGCTTGTAGTGCCCGGTGGCAAAATGGGACTCGCTATGGAGCTAGTGCTTACGCCACTGATCAAAGATATTATTTTGAAAAAACGCGCCTTAGCAAAATTAGCCCCACCTGAAATTCCTATTTAAGTGTATCGATAATCTGTTAGAGACTTTTTGGTTTAGAAGATCTAACAACATATGATGATCTTATGGAGCTGATCATTTCTTTTATCAAGTGATCGCAAATACATTCTGCTCTTTTTTGTTTAGTATAACTCACGTACACTGCTGATTTTAAGTATGATGAGAGTAGTATGTCGCAAGCCATTAAAATTGTTGTAGGGTCTAAAAACCCAGTAAAAGTAAATGCCGCTAAACACATTTTTGCGATGTATTTCCCTGAGCATATAATTAAATGTAGTGGCGTACACGCCCCCTCTGATGTACCCGATCAGCCTATAGGCGAAGAACAAACGTGTTTGGGAGCGCAAAACCGAGTTAACTACTGTAAAGCACAGCATCAAGCAGACTACTACATAGCGATGGAAGGCGGCGCAGCGCAATTTAGCTATGGTGCAGCAACCTTTGCCTATGTTGTTATTGATGACGGCGCACAGCAAGTTACAGGCCGAAGCAGTAACTTACCTTTGCCTTCAGTTTTTTATAATGCATTGCTGCAAGGTGAAGAACTTGGAGATGTGATGGATAAGGCTTTTAATACCACCAATATTAAGCAGCAAGGGGGTGCTATTGGTTTATTAACTGATCATCATGCAACACGAGAAAGTACCTATACTCAAGCGCTGACTCTCGCCATGGCCCCTTTTCTTAATCCCACTTTATATAATCAATAACGGATGTTTTAATGAAGTATAACTACGTATTATTTGATGCCGACGAAACCTTATTTAGCTTTAATGCCTTTACTGGCTTACAAAAAATGTTAGCTGCTTATGACATGGATTTTACCAAAGCAGATTATGACCATTACCAAAACACCAATAAGCCACTATGGATTGCCTATCAAAATAACGAAATTACCGCAAACCACCTGCAAGTAACTCGTTTTAGTGAGCTGGCAAATAAACTTGATGTACCAGCCCAGCAGCTCAATGATGATTTTTTATCGGCAATGGCTGAAATTTGCATGCCTTTACCCGGTGCGGTTGAATTATTAAACGCCCTTAAACCTCATGCCAAGTTAGGCATTATCACCAATGGCTTTTCTCAGCTACAAGCACGTCGTTTAGCGCATACTGGGCTGCAAGATATGTTCGATTGGCTGGTAATTTCTGAAAAAGTAGGTATAGCTAAACCTGCAAAAGAGATATTTGAGCACACCTTTAACTTAATGGGGAATCCACCTAAAGAGCAAATTTTAATGGTAGGTGATACCGCCAGCAGTGATATTCTTGGTGGACAAAATGCAGGCATAGACACCTGCTGGTTACAGCACTCTGGAGTAATCTTACCTGAAGGTATTAAGCCAACGTACCAAGTCACTGAGTTAAAACAGTTACAAACTATTTTAGGTCTGTAATACCTGACTGATTGTGCTGACAAACAGCCAAAAAAAATGACGCTAATTAGCGTCATTTTTTATAACTGTATGTAAGCGATTAACTGATTAGGCGTTTGCTAATTCAAGGCCGGGTGCAGGCATCGAAACAGGCGTTTCAAAGGTTGCCCACTCCCATGCTGACTCGGTTGCCATAATTTTGCGTAGTAACTTGTTATTCAAATCATGACCTGATTTAAATGCAGTTACTTTACCTAAAAGGTTATGACCTGTCATAAACATGTCACCTACACAGTCTAGTATCTTATGCTTGACGAACTCGTCTGGGTAACGCAGACCGTTTGGATTTAAAACTTTAAATTCATCAAGTACCACTGCACTATCCATGCTACCACCTAGTGCAAGGTTATTAGCATGCATGTATTCAATATCTTTCATAAAGCCAAAAGTACGCGCACGGCTGATTTCTTCAGTGAAGCTTTGTGCGGTAATATCTAAACCAATACGTTGGCGGCTTTCATTAATTGCAGGGTGATCAAAGGCAATTTCAAAATCGATATGGAATCCGTCGTAAGGTTCTACTTCGGCCCATTTGTCGCCTTCTTCAATACGTACTTTTTCTTTAATACGAATGAAGCGTTTTGCAACATTTTGCTCTTCAATGCCGCCTTTTTGTAATAAATAAATGAATGGCAATGCACTACCATCCATTATTGGAACTTCTGAGCTATCAAGTTCAACAATTAGATTGTCGATACCCATGGCCGCAACAGCTGCAATTAAATGCTCAGTAGTTGATAAGCGAACACCATCTTTGTTGATTAAACAGGTACACAATTGCGTATCACCAACGGCTTCAGGTGTTGTTTCAAAATCAACAACCGGATCAAGGTCGACACGACGAAATACAATCCCAGTATTTGCGCTCGCAGGTCGGAGAGTTATTGTGACCTTCTCACCTTTATGAAGTCCAATTCCTATGGCTTTGACTACTTGTGCAATCGTACGCTGTTTAATCATAGGTTCGCTCACTTTAAGTATATATTACAGTTAGACGGCGGAGTGTAACATAAATACGGTATAACTACAATATTTGTTCACATTTCGCACAAAAGTACTGTTTTTAATTAGTCTGCTTGTTTACGTAAAAAAGCAGGAATGTCGAAATAATCGCCACCCTCAGACTTATCTGTTTTATTAGCACTACTTGACGACGTATTCGTTGCTGAACTTGAAGAGCTAGTCGATGTGCTGCTTTGCTCTTTTGATTCAGTTTGCGATGTCGTTGCAGGCTCTTCAGTCGCACTTGTGCCTTGGCTTGCAAAGCTAGGTACGTACATGCTGCTGCTTGTTTGTGTGCTTGAGCTAGTTACATCAGAACCTGACGCTTTTTTGAAACCGTTATCTACAATACCAAACTGTGGACGACGATCGCCGCCTAAGCCAGTTGCAACCACGGTTACACGTAGCTCATCCGTCATTTCTGGGTCAATTACCGCGCCAACAACAACCGTTGCGTTTTCAGACGCTAGCGCCTTAACGTGATTACCCACAATTTCAAATTCTTCAATCGCGATATCCATACCCGCAGTAATGTTAACCAAAATGCCTTTAGCACCGGTTAAATCTACGTCTTCTAAAAGAGGGCTTGAAATAGCAGCTTCTGCTGCTTCTTGTGCACGATCAGGACCCGATGCAGATGCAGTACCCATCATCGCTGTGCCCATTGCAGACATAACTGTACGTACGTCGGCGAAATCCACGTTAATTAGACCCGAGCGAGTAATTAACTCAGCAATACCTTGTACCGCACCAAACAATACGTCATTTGCTTTAGCAAATGCATCCAGTAAAGTTGTTCCTTTACCCAATACTTTTAGTAACTTGTTATTTGGAATAGTGATTAACGAGTCCACAATTTCAGATAATTCGCTAATACCTTGCTCTGCAGCAGCGGCACGCTTTTTACCTTCAAAATCAAACGGACGGGTTACCACAGCAACAGTTAAAATACCCAGCTCTTTAGCAATTTTAGCCACGACTGGCGCAGCACCGGTACCTGTACCGCCGCCCATACCTGCCGCAATAAACACCATATCAGCGCCTTCAAGGCTAGCACGAATGGTTTCGGCGTCTTCTTCAGCCGATTCACGACCTACTTCAGGGTTAGCCCCTGCACCTAACCCAGAGGTTATTTGCGTGCCTAATTGTACTGTTACATCAGCGGCTGAATTACGTAATGCTTGCGCATCCGTATTGGCTGCGATAAAACGAACGCCTTCTATTTGTTGTTTTACCATGTGCTCAACTGCGTTACCGCCGCCACCGCCTACACCGATTACTTTTATTACAGCTTCTTCGCTGTGTTGTTCCATTATATCAAACATATTTACTCTCCGACTTGAGTACTAAAACTCGCCTTGAAACCATTTTGTGATGCGGTTCCACCAATTATTATTATCATCCGCTTTCGACTTTTGTGCATTCATCGACTGCATAGTACGCCCGTATTGTAACAAACCTACAGCGGTTGCGTACGATGGATCATCAACATAATCAGTTAAACCTACTACACCAATTGGTTTACCTATTCTTACTGGCATCTGAAAAATATCTTCAGCCACTTCCATTGCGCCAGTCATTTTAGCAGTTCCGCCAGTAATGACGAGACCTGCTGCAATTTGGTCTTCTAATCCTGAGCGACGAATTTCTTCCATCGCCAGTTCAAATAATTCTCTAAAACGTGGCTCAACCACTTCAGACAACGTATGCCTAGACATCAGTCTTGCTGGTCGCCCACCTACGCTTGGCACTTCAATCGTGTCTTCGCTGCTCGCCATTTGGCTACTTGCACAGGCATATTGTACTTTGAGTGACTCTGCATGTGATATAGGTGTACGAAATATTTTTGCAATATCACCAGTTACTTGGTTGCCCGCCACCGGAATAACCGCAGAATGACGCAGTGCACCATTAATATAAATAGTGATATCCATAGTACCACCACCAATATCTAACACCGCAACACCTAGCTCTTTTTCATCGTCCGTCAATACGGAGTAACACGAGGCAAGCGCAGTGAATATAAGTTGGTCCACTTCAAGCCCACAACGTTCAACACATTTTTCTATATTTTTAGCCATATCGTTGGAGCAGGTAATAATGTGCGCGCGTGCTTCCATGCGCACACCACTCATGCCAAGTGGGTTTTTAATCCCCTCTTGCATGTCAATGCTGTACTCTTGTGGCAAGGCATGCAACATTTTGCGTTCAGCTGAAATTGGCACTGAGCGAGCTATATGGATTACATTTTCAATGTCTTCATCGGTTACTTCAGTGTTATTAATAGCGACAACACCACTTTCGTTCTGACACTGAATATGTTTGCCAGAAATACCCAAATAAACCGAGCTAATACGACAATCAGCCATCAATTCAGCTTCATCAATTGCGCGGCGAATAGACTCAGACACTAAATTTAAATCGTTAACGCCGCCTTTATCCATTCCATAAGATACTTGGCTCCCCACGCCAACAATGCTGAGCTTGTTATCTGTGGTGATTTCACCTACCGTGGCCACTACTTTCGAAGTGCCTACGTCTAATCCAATCACTAGGTTTCTTTCTGCTGACTTAGTCATGCCTTACTCTTTATTATAATTGCTGTTCTTGCATTGGCTTATAGCTCACTGCAAGGCCGGTATCGTAGCGTAAATCAATTGCATCTATCTGTGCATCAGCACGTTGTTCTATGCGTGAATAAACGTCTATAAAACGCTGTACACGCTTGGCTTTATCCTTGCGCCCTAAATTTAAACGCACGCCATTATCTAACCAAAGTTGCCACGAAAACCGCTCAGATAGCGCAAGGCTAGTGAGCGTTAGTGCATTTACTTTAAGCATTTCATCAAACTGTTTAAACGCTACCCATGCTTCTTTTTCACTGCCTTCTGGCCCATATAACTGGGGTAATGTGGCACTTAACTTATCACTTTTAGCCTCAAACGCATCGCCGCTTTGGTTAATCAATAAATCACTGTTCCAGTGAGCGACTGCTTGATGCTCTACCACGTAAACTTGGATAGTATCAGGCCATTGCTTTCTTACCGATACCGTTGCAACCCAAGGTAGTTCTTGCACTAAATGCTGAACATGCTTTACGTTTAACTCAAAAAAGCTACTTAAATCCGCTTTTTTTATCGCGGTAGTTATTGCTTTTTCATCAGTGTATTTGGGACTCCCCAACACCGTTAGATGCTTAATTTGCGCATCTTTATTTGCAACTAACCAATGGGAAACCCCATTGGTTATTTCAATTAACCCAATCACTACAGCTAGAAAAAAGCTCACTCCAAAAATCAGCGACCAGTTAAGTTGCTGTTTTAGTTGCTGCGCTTTCTCTAAAAAGGGATGCATATTAAAGGGTTTGCTCCAAAATGCGAACAACTAATTGCTCAAAACTTGCCCCATTGGCTTTTGCTGCCATTGGCACCAATGATTTTTCTGTCATGCCTGGCACGGTATTTACTTCCAACAAGTAAAATTGGCCTTGCTGATCTTGCATTGCATCGACGCGACCCCAGCCACTTGCACCCACCAAATCAAACGCATCGAGTGCCATTGCTTGTAGTTTTTGAGTATCCGGTTGTGATAAATCAGCAGGACAATGATATTGTGTCGTACTTGACTGATATTTAGCTTGGTAGTCATAAAAACCATTTGGCGTGCTCATTTCAATCACAGGTTGTACTTCATCACCAAGCACCGTAATTGTAAATTCGCGCCCCGAGATCCACTGCTCTACCAATACTTGGCTGTCGAACTTAAATGCATTGCTGAGCGCATCTTCAAGCTCTTCTGCAGAGCTTGCTTGTGCCATACCAATACTTGAGCCTTCGTGCGATGGTTTTACCATCACTTTTTTAAATTCATCGATAATTGCTTTAGCATCAAAGCCTTTTTTAGCATCAACTACCGCATAAGGTGCTGTGCTTAAGCCTGCCGATTTAAACAAGTGCTTACAACGAATTTTATCCATTGCCAATGCTGAACCCAATACATTACTGCCAGTGTAAGGCAAGTTCATAAACTCTAAAGCACCTTGTACTGTGCCATCTTCACCACCTCGGCCATGCAGCGCAATAAAAACGCGATCAACATTTA
Organism: Pseudoalteromonas sp. APC 3224; assembly: GCF_030407535.1. Lineage (GTDB taxonomy): Bacteria > Pseudomonadota > Gammaproteobacteria > Enterobacterales > Alteromonadaceae > Pseudoalteromonas. Next base: position 23,527 of record NZ_JASDDF010000008.1, read on the forward strand.
AGTCTTTTAATTCCCACAATGAACGATTTTGAGGGTCAAACGCAATCGCATCAATGCCACAGGCAAGAAGTGCATTAAGGACTGCTTGACCAGATTTTAATGACACGTCGCGCTCTGCTGAGTTTCCACCTAGCAGCACCGCTACTTTACCGAACTGGGAACTTACCTGTGTCATACTTCACCTTGCTTTAATTTTTCTATCGACATATTTGTTGCTGCTAAACTTTTAACTAGCTGACCTATGTTACCTGCGCCTTGCGTAAGTACTAAGTCATTATTTTGTAGGCAGTTAGCAAGTACACCTGCAAGCTCTGAGCTTGAAGCCACATGCAATGGCTCTTTGCCACGCTGGCGTAAACTGCGGCATAAACTCTTACTATCAGCGCCCACTATCGGCTCTTCGCCTGCACTGTAAACATCAAGCAATAGCAACTGATCAACCTCGGCGAGTACTTTCACAAAATCTTCGTATAAATCGCGAGTACGAGTATAGCGATGCGGCTGATAAACCATCACTAAACGCTTATCAGGCCAGCCTTCTCTCGCTGCGGTGATGGTAGCTGCCACTTCTGATGGGTGATGACCATAGTCATCTACTAACATCACATTACCGCATTCGTTTTCAAATTCACCATAATGCTGAAAACGACGGCCAATGCCTTCAAAAGTATCTAATGCCGCTAAAATTGCATGATTAGCTATGTTTTGATCTTTTGCCACCGCAATCGCTGCGGTTGCATTTAAGGCATTGTGTTTACCTGGCATATTTAACTTGGCGGTTAAACTCTCGCCTTGTTTATTAGTAACAGTAAATTGGCATGTATTGGCTGTTTGGCTAAATTCACTCATTCGATAGTCAGCATCTTGCGATTCACCATAAGTGATCACCGGACGACCAAAGCGAGGTATTAATTCTGCGGCAACGTCTGAATCTATACACACTACAGCTAGCCCGTAAAACGGCAGGTTATGAATGAATTCAACATAAGTATCTTTCATTTTTTCTAAGCTGCCGCCGTAAGTTTCCATGTGATCTTCTTCAATATTAGTGATCACCGATACCATAGGTTGTAAATGCAAAAATGAAGCATCGCTTTCATCCGCTTCAGCGATTAAAAAGTCGCTTTTGCCTACTTTAGCATTGCTGCCAGCACTATTTAATAAACCGCCAATAATAAAGGTTGGATCGAGCCCTGCTTGTGCATAAATACTGGCAATTAAACTGGTTGTTGTGGTTTTGCCATGGGTACCGGCAATAGCAATACCATGACGAAAACGCATCAGCTCAGCTAACATTTCTGCACGGCGAACCACCGGAATACGTGCAGCTTGCGCGGCTTGAATTTCAGGGTTTGTTTTATCAATTGCACTTGAAACCACCACCACATTAGCGTCTTTTACATTATTTTCATGATGTCCAATAAATACTTCAGCGCCCGCTTGAATTAAACGCTCGGTCATGGCGCTATGCGCTATATCTGAGCCAGTAATACGGTAACCTTCAAAAGCCAATACTTCTGCAATACCGCCCATACCTGCACCACCTATTCCTACAAAGTGAATAGTTTCAATGCGGCGCATCGCAGGGCGTGTATATTTTTCTTTTGCTAATGTCTGTTTCACTTATATTCTCTTATTTGTTACTTGCTCACAGTGCATAGCGACGCTGGCTGTGGCATCTAAAATAGCCTGCTGCTTTGCTTTAGCAGCCATTTTAGTTATTAATAAAGGTTCGGCTAAATAGGGACTTAAAAGTTCAACAATGCTGCGCTGATTAAATTGCCCCTGTGGCATTAATAGTGCCCCTTCTGCCATTACTAAATACTGTGCATTTGCTGTTTGGTGATCGTCAACCGCATGTGGAAACGGTACAAATACCGCCATTTTACCTGCTGCAGCAATTTCACTAACCGTTAGCGCCCCAGCGCGACAAATCACAATATCGGCCCAGCTATAAGCGGTATCCATATCATCAATAAATTCAGCAACAGTTACTTGTTCATCGCCCATTTGTTGCTGCTGGTAACTTTCGCTCACACTAGCAAAATGGCCTTTACCAGTTTGGTGCCAAACATTAATGGCACAGGTATCATTTAAGCGCTTAAATGCTTCAGGCAGTGTTTGGTTAAGTACTTGCGCACCTAGTGAGCCACCCACTACAAGCATATTGATTGGACTTGATATTTCCCGCTTAGGTATATCAACTACACTCTGACGCACAGGGTTACCCACCAGCTCAGCTTTACCACTGGCAAAAGCACTTGGAAATGCAGCTAATACGCGATTCGCAAATTTCGCTAGCCATTTATTGCTCATACCAGCTACGGCGTTTTGCTCATGAATTACCAAAGGGATACCGAGACTTTTTGCCGCAATACCCGTAGGGCCTGTCACGTAGCCGCCCATAGCTAAAACCACGTCAGGGCGTTGTTGTTTTAATACCTTACGCGCCTGCAATATTGCATTAATAACCATGAATGGCGCTTTAATGAGGCGTTTTAAACCATTACCTCGCACGCCTTTTACATCAATAAAATCAATTTCTATGTTGTGCTTGGGCACGACACTGGCTTCCATTCTATCAGGAGTGCCTATCCAGCTAACTTGCCAACCTTGCTGTTTGAGATAATCAGCAACCGCAATCCCTGGGAAAATATGTCCACCTGTGCCCCCTGCTACAACGACTATTTTTTTACTCATCGTTTAGCTCCCCCCGACGTGGCCTGTTTGGTTGCCATCTTCGTTTCAAAATCTACCCGTAATAAAATACCAGTGGCTATGGTCATCATTAATAAACTTGAGCCACCATAGGAAATAAACGGTAGGGTTAGTCCTTTGGTTGGTAATATACCGGCACTGGCGCCTACATTAACCATAGTTTGAAATGCAAACCAAATACCGATAGCTAAAGCTAAATAGCCTTCATATTCTTTACCGTTTTTAAGCGCATTTTGGCCAATTAGTAGCGCTCTAAATACTAATGTTCCTAATACCATTAAAATACTCAACACGCCCATAAAACCAAGTTCTTCAGCAATCACGGCAAAAATAAAATCGGTGTGTGCTTCCGGTAAATATTGTAATTTTTGTACGCTATTACCTAAGCCTTGGCCAAACCAATCACCTTGACTATAAGCCATCAGTGATTGCACTAATTGATAACCTTTACCAAAAGGGTCATCCCAAGGTTCTAAAAAACCCACCACACGCGCCATGCGATAGGGCTCAAACACAATCAGCCCAACTACCAGCGCAATACCGGTTAAAATAAGTGCAAAAAATTGCCAAAGCTTGGCACCGGCTAAAAACAATAAACCAACTGTAGTAACAAACATCACCACCACGGTTCCTAAATCTGGCTGCATTAAAATAAGCGCTGCATAAACGGCAAATACCGCAATAGGTTTTGCAAAGCCTTTAATGTTTTCTTGTACTTCACTGCGCTTACGCACTAAATAGCCAGCGATATAACTAAAAAAGAATAACTTAGCGAGCTCGGAAGCCTGAATATTAAATGGCCCTATAGGTATCCAGCGGGTCGAACCATTCACTTCTCGCCCCACAATTAGCACTACCAATAACAACACTAAGCCGATTAGTAATAAGTAGGGGTTAGCTTTTTTCCACCACGACATAGGTACTTGAGTACTAATGCAAAATAAACAAAACGAGAGCCCTAAAAAAATACCGTGGCGGATAGTAAAATGATAAATGTTGCCAAACAGCCTATCGGCCGTCGGCATTGAAGCACTGGTTACCATCACAAAGCCCACCCCTATTAGCATTAACATGCAATAAAGGAGCGGCACATCATAAAGCTGCGCCGAAGGTTTAGGAGTAAATGCCTCTTTAATATCCGCAAAAGCTATCATGGCAGCTCCTGCAATACACAATGCACAAAATCATCGCCGCGCTGCATATAGTTGTTGTACATATCTATACTGGCGCAGGCTGGGGCTAATAAAACCGTATCGCCTGACGTACTTAATTGTTTAGCAAGCGCCACAGCTTCAGACATGTTAGTGGTTAAATGACCTTTAGCAGTTAGTGCCACTAACTCTTTTGCATCTTTACCAAAGCAAATGAGGGCTTTAACGTGTTGCTCAACATAAGGTTTAAGTGCCTCTAAATCCGCGCCTTTGGCATCACCACCAGCAATAACCACTAAGTTTTGTTGCTTACCCGCTAAACTATCAATGGCCGCTATTGTTGCGCCTACATTGGTGGCTTTAGAGTCATTGAAATACTTAACGCTATTAAGCTCACCCACAAACTGACAACGATGTGCCAAGCCATTAAATTGAGATAATGCAGTTTTATAATGCGCTTTAGTTATTTCAAACGGACTGAGTAACGCCATTACTGCCAATGTGTTTAAATAGTTATGCTTACCAACAACAGCTAAGGTACTTACTGGTAAATAAGCTTCGCCCTTTACCATAAAGTGCGCTTCGTTATTATGCTGCGCTAAGTGGTAATCGCCTTGCGTTTCTCCAAAGCTAACTTGTGATGCTAACGTGCTACTCACTGGGTGTGTTTGTCTATCGTCAGCATTAATAACTAAAAGTTCAGTGCCTTCATATATACTCAATTTTGAATCTATATAAGCTTGATAGCTATCATAGCGATCGAGATGATCTTCTGAAATATTTAGCACGGTTGCACTGCTAGCCTTTAAGCTGTCAGTGGTATCAAGCTGAAAACTAGACAGCTCCAGTACAAACACATCAAAATCACCGTCAAGTAAATCCAGTACAGCTGTGCCAATATTGCCGCCCAGTGCTACTTTATAACCTGCGGTTTTTAATACTTCGTAAGCAAGGGTTACTACCGTTGATTTACCGTTTGAACCTGTTACCGCAACAACTGGTTTAGTGTTAATGCGGGCAAATAACTCAACATCACCAATTATTTCTACACCGGCATTCATTGCCTGTGCAACCGCAGGGGTTTTTAAACTTAGTCCAGGACTAATAATGATCATATCGCAAGCACTGAGCGCCGCGTTATTTAAATCACCAAAGTGAGTATTTAGATTAGCGGCATGTTGCTTGAGCCAATCAACACCGGGAGGATTTTCTCGGCTATCGACTACATTGGGCTGTATGCCTTGAGATAATAAAAAGCGCACAATGCCCAGGCCGGTTACACCGAGCCCGAGCACTGTTATTTGTTTATTTTTTATCTCGTTTAAATACTGCATTTATCGGATCTTTAATGTCGCAAGGCCAGCGAGCACCAGCACAATAGAAATTATCCAAAAGCGCACAATAACGCGTGGCTCTGGCCATCCTTTAAGTTCGTAGTGATGGTGAATCGGCGCCATTTTAAAAATACGTTGGCCGCGTAATTTATAAGAGCCAACTTGTAAAATTACCGACAGCGCTTCCATTACAAACACGCCCCCCATAATAATAAGTAATAACTCTTGGCGAACCAGCACAGCAATAATACCTAATGCACCACCTAGAGCTAACGAGCCTACATCGCCCATAAACACTTGTGCTGGGTAGGTGTTAAACCATAAAAAGCCTAACCCTGCACCCACAATAGCGGTACACACCACTACCAATTCACTGGCAAGTGGCAAATGCGGAATATGTAAATAAGCTGAAAAGTTAATATTACCGGTTAAATAAGCAATAATAGCCAGCGCTGCAGCCACTAAAATTGTTGGCACAATAGCTAAGCCATCTAGTCCGTCGGTTAAGTTTACCGCGTTTGAGGTGCCCACTAATGCAAAATAAGTAATTACGATATAAAACAGGCCAAGTTGTGGCAGTACATCTTTAAAAAATGGCACAACAAGAGATGTCTCTGTCGCTTGGGTACTGGTCATATAAAGTGCAGTAGCTACAACCAATGCAATAACTGATTGCCAAAAATACTTCCACTTAGCAATCAGTCCTTTAGGATCTTTGCGGATCACTTTGCGGTAATCGTCAATAAAGCCAACAATCCCCAATGAGCCAATCACAAACAATGTGGCCCATACGTATTTATTAGACAAATCAGCCCACAATAAAGTGCTGGTGAATATTGCCGCTAAAATAAGTAAGCCACCCATGGTCGGTGTACCCGATTTAGACAAGTGTGACTGCGGACCATCATCACGTACTGTTTGCCCAATTTGCATGCGCTGTAAACCACGAATTAACTTTGGCCCCAAATAAAGCGACATAATTAACGCGGTCAAAATACCTAAAATGGCACGAAGAGTTAAATACGAAAAAACATTAAAGCCACTATAATATTGAGTTAAATACTCAGCCAGCCAAACTAACATTATGATACTCCATTGATGGCTTGTTGCTGGCCATTAACTAAATCGGTTACTAAAAGCTCCATGCGAGAACTGCGTGATCCTTTCACGACAAGGGTAATTTTTTTATCTACTTTGCTAATACTGTTTTGAATTTGCTGCAGCATTTGCTCACGATTTGAAAAGTGACGATTAGGCAGCTCAAATACATCACTTGCTGACTTACTTAATACACCGAGTGTAAATAGCTCATCAATGCCTTGCGCTAATGCATATTCGCCCACTTCTTGATGATACTTACGAGCATCTTCACCAAGCTCCCCCATATCACCGAGAGCCAAAATACGATGACCTTGAATATCGCTAAGTAAATCAATCGCCGCTTTTACCGATTTAACGTTGGCATTATAAGTATCATCAATAATGGTGAGTGACTCACTGGCTTCAATCAGGTTAACCCGCCCTTTAACTTCACCCATGGTCGCTAAGGCGCTGGCAATTTCATCAAGTGACACGTCAAACTCACTGGTTAATGCCGCAGCAATAAGCGCGTTGCTAATATTATGCTTGCCTGGCAATGCTAACGTTACCGGTACTCTGTGTTGTTTGGTACATAACATAAAGCTTGCGCGAGCTTGTGCATCTAGGCTGATGTCCTCAGCCCAAATATCCAGTTTTTCACTGCTAGAAAAACATTTAACCTTTCGCGCTGCTAATTTATCAAGCCAATACTGACTAAACTCGCTATCGCAATTAACAATGGCAATGCCATCGTCTTTTAAACCATCGTAAATTTCGCCTTTGGCTTGTGCTACCCCTTGCAGGCTACCAAAACCTTCTAAATGCGCCGCCGCAACATTACATACCACGGCAACATCTGGTTTGGTCATGGCGGTAGTGTAGGCAATTTCACCAATATGGTTTGCACCGAGCTCAATAACCGCATAACGGTGCTGTGGCTCTAATCTCAATAAGGTAAGAGGCACGCCAATATCATTATTGAAGTTGCCTTTAGTCGCTAAAACATCCCCTTTACTTGATAAAATAGCGGCACACATTTCTTTAACTGTGGTTTTACCTACACTGCCAGTAATAGCGATAGTTTTAGGTGCAACTTGCGCCATCACCGCTGTACCAATTGTGCCTAATGCAATACGGGTATCGGCAACTACAAATTGAGCAATGTCGGTATCAACAGCGTGATCGACAATGACTCCAATAGCCCCTTTTTGTTTTGCTTGCTCAATAAACTTATGACCATCAAAGTTAGGGCCTTTAAGTGCCAAAAACACTTCACCATCACACAAAGTACGGGTATCGGTGTTTATATTTATTACTTGACGATTATCACCTTGATAATCGGTTGCCAGCACATTTGCTAGCCAATCAAAATCCATTGGGATCATGCTTGAGACCCTCTTACTGCTTTTTTTAATTGTTGTTGTACAAATTGGCGGTCGCAAAAATCAATGCGTTTGTTACCTATAATTTGATAGTCTTCATGCCCTTTACCGGCAATTAAAATAACCTCACCGGCTTTTGCGTTATCTATAGCAAATTGTATTGCAGCACCACGGTCGGCCTCTAAATGGGCGTTTTGTGGGTGTGTTAATCCTGCAGCTACATCATTAATAATTTCATTGGGATCTTCTGAGCGCGGGTTATCACTGGTAATGATCACTTTATCTGCAAACTGCTCAGCGGCTTGTGCCATTAGTACACGTTTACCTTTATCTCTATCACCACCGCAACCAAATACACAACTCACTCCACCTGGTACATGTTGTTGTAGCGCTTGTAACGCTAGTGCGAGTGCATCAGGCGTATGTGCATAATCAACCACGCAAGTAGGCATATTTGGCGCTGTAAATGCTTGCATTCTGCCTGCTACAGGTTGCAAATACTCACACCCTGCCACTAATTGCGTTAATGGGTAACCTAGCGCTAATAATGTGGCTAAAGCAGCGGTTAAATTGTATAGATTAAATTCACCATATAACGGTGATTTTATGGCAATATCACCCCAACTTGTAGTTAATTGCGCCGAAATACCGGTTGCCGAATAGCTAACATCAGAAAAATACACAAACTGAGCGTTTTTAGGGGCTAAGTTTTTACGGCCATAACAAATTAGTTTATTAAAGCTATATTTTTCAATCCATTGCTCTGCTTGTCCGTCATCTTGGTTAAGAATGACATTGGCAGCATCAAAATCACGAAACAGCATCAACTTAGCATCACCGTAACTATCCATGTCACCATGATAATCTAGATGATCACGAGATAGGTTAGTAAATACCGCCGCTTTGAAATGGCACTGATCAACACGGTGCTGTACCAATCCATGCGATGATACTTCCATTGCTACTAAACGATGTTGCTGCTCTTTTAAGTCACTTAAAATATGCTGTAAATCCACACTCGAGGGCGTGGTATTTTGCAGCGGTGTTAACTTATCTGGATGGCCATAACCGAGCGTGCCTATAATTGCGGCTTGGGTACGACAAAACTGTGCTAAATGAGCAATCATTGCGGTAGTAGTCGACTTACCATTGGTACCTGTTACGCCAACTAAATCTAATTCTAGGCTCGGTTGCTGGTAAAATTTACTCGCTAATACAGGCAACTTCTTATTTAATTCTGAGACTAAATAAAGCGGCTCAAAATCACTTTCAAACTCACACAGTCTGTCTGCAATAATTGCACTGGCACCATTCTCAATTGCTTTATCAATAAACTGTCCGCCATCAAGCTGATGACCTTTTATTGCCACAAACACATCACCAGGTTTTACATCGCGGCTGTCTAAACGCAACTCGTTTACCATTAAACGTGCTGCATCTATTTCTAAATATTTTAAAATTGTGTGTAAATCACGCACCATCATCTTTGCCCTTCACGTATGCCACAGAGTCTTTGTCTGGGGCAACGTTTAAAATTCTTAATGAATTAGAGATTATTTCTGCAAACGCCGGACCTGCCGTTGCGCCACCGTAATAAACATCTCCACCGGGCTCGTTGATTAATACCACAACGGCTAATCGCGGATTACTCGCAGGGGCAATGCCCGCAAAATAACCTACATATTCGTCACCATAACCACCTGCAGCGGCCTTTTTAGAAGTACCCGTTTTACCAGCTGCACGGTAGCCATCAACTTTAATACGGCGTGCGGTACCACCTTCTTCAAATACGCTTTCCATCATATGAACCACAGCTTCAACATCTTGTTGCTGAAAAACACGTTCACCTTCAGGTATAGAGTCTTGCTTTAGTACAGTGAGTGGGCGGTTCACCCCACCCGCGCCTAACATTGCGTAAAAACGAGCCATTTGCGCGGTACTCACGGCAATATTGTAACCAAACGAAAGTGCGGCAATTTCGTGATCTGACCAACGACGATTTGGGTAAAATAAACCACTACTTTCCCCGACCATGCCGGTACCACTATCACTACCAAAACCCACCTTTTGGTAAAGACCTACAAAATAGTCTTTGGGTACGGTTTGGCTTATTTTCGTTACGCCCATATTACTGGAGTACTTTAAAATTTCGCGCAGCGTCATTTCACCATGATTACGGGTATCTTGTACTAAGCTGCCCCCTAAACGCATCCAGCCTGGGTAGGTATCAACTTTGTCATCCGGTTGGATTGTGCCGTAGTCTAATCCAGCTAAAATGGCTAGAGGCTTAACGGTTGAGCCGGGTTCAAACAAATCGGTAATTGCACGGTTACGACGCTTATGAGGAGCCGCGCCGCTTAAATTGTTAGGATTAAATGAAGGACTATTTACCATAGCCAAAACTTCACCAGTTTTAACATCAACCACCATGGCTGAACCTGAAGTGGCCTTGTAAGTTAATACCGCTGATTTAACCGCTTTGTAGGCAATCGCCTGAATACGTTGATCAATACTCAGTTGAATACTCTCAGGCTCCACTCGCTCGCGCTCATCAAGCACTTCAACTTCACGTCCTTGAGCATCTTTTCGAATCGTACGTCGGCCTTCTTCACCTGTGAGTGCATTTTCGTAAAGCTTTTCTATGCCTTCAATGCCTTTGCCATCGATATTAGTAAAACCAATGATATGCGCACTGACCTCACCGGCAGGGTAATAGCGTTTTGATTCATCTAATAAATGAATACCTGGTAGGCGTAAATCGCCAATATAATTAGCAACAGCCGGAGTAACTTGGCGTTTTAAGTAAACAAAGCGACGAGTAGGATCATCAAGTAGTCGGGTATTAATTTTGCTCGGTTCAATGCGCAGTACATCGGCTAGTTCACGCCAGCGCAAATCGTTTTTATAATACAGGGCGGTACGCTTGTTTAGCTCAGCGACATTTTCACGCAGAGTTTGCTGATCTTCACCATTTTTACGGGCTTGTCTGAGCACTTTGCTCACCAGTGATTTATGCAAAGCTTTAGGATCTGCATACACACTGACTACAGGCACACTAACAGCTAACTCTTTACCGTTACGATCGAAGATCATACCGCGTTGCACATGCAATTTTTCAACACGTACCGTACGCTTGTCACTTTCGGAGCGAGCCTTATCGGGTTCAATTACTTGCAAATATGCGGCGCGCGATACCAAAGTCACAAACACTAAAAAAATCACCGCGCACACTAAAATAAAGCGCCATGCGATTAGGTTGTTGACTGGTTTTTTGCCTCGCGTTCTCATTGTAATATAATTACCTGCTCATCTTGGCTGGTTGGCCGCTTCATTTCTAATTGTGACGTTGCCACTTCTTCAATGCGTGCATGTTGCGAATAAAATTCTTCTTCCACTAAAAAATAACGCCACTCTAAATCCAATTCATCACGCTCTTGCAGTAACGAATCTTGCTCAATTAATTGCGCACGAGATAAATGAGTTACCTGCACCACACTCAAACTTGACGCGAATATCACAACCAACAAGGCCAAGGTGATCTTGTTCGCACCTAGGCCTTTAATTATTTCAATAAATAGATTGGGTTGGCGATAACTCGCTTTTTTACTCATCCCAACCTCTGTGCAATCCTTAGTACTGAGCTACGAGAGCGTGGATTGCGAGCCACTTCATCAGCACTTGGTTTAATAGCTTTACCCACTGCTTTTAACGTCAGGTTTTTATTTATTTGTGCGTCGGTTAAAGGCAGACCTCTGGGTATCGCTTCTCCCTTACTCTGTTTTTTAATAAATTGTTTTACAATGCGATCTTCTAAAGAGTGAAAAGAAATAACAACTAAGCGACCACCCGGCTTAAGAACTTTAATCGCCGCTTGTAGTGCGGTTTGAATTTCCTCTAACTCGCTATTGATATAAATACGAATTGCCTGAAACGTGCGCGTTGCAGGATGTTTAAACTTATCTTTAACAGGTACTGCTTCATCAACTAAATCTGCGAGCTGTTTAGTGGTAGTAATTGGCGTATGTTCACGCACTTCCAATATCTTGTGTGCAATGCGCTTACCAAATTTTTCTTCACCTAGCTTTTTGATCACATGGGTAATGTCATCTAGTTCTGCCTCAGCTAACCACTGCGCAGCGCTACGGCCTGTGCTTGGATCCATTCGCATATCAAGCGGGCCGTCTTTCATAAAACTAAAGCCACGAGCGGCATCATCTAACTGCGGTGACGACACACCAATATCAAGTAAAATGCCATCAACTTTACCAATAAGATCGTTTTGCTCAGCAACTTCGTATAACTTTGAGAATCGTGAATGAGCAATTGAAAAACGTGAATCGTCGGCAAACTTTTCTGCTGACTTTATCGCTTGTGGATCTTGATCAATAGCCTGCAAGCGACCAGCGTCGCCCAAGCGCGCTAATATTTGCCCTGAGTGTCCGCCACGTCCAAAGGTGCCATCCATGTAAATGCCGTCTGGCTTAATTGCAAGTGCATCTATGGTTTCGTCCATTAATACGGATACGTGTTCAAATTGCGCTGTCATTAGCTATTTTTTGCCTTTTTGTTTTGCTGCTAGAGGGTAAAGTTATCTAAATCGTCATTGGGTTCAAATTCGCCAAGCCTTTCAAGCTCAGTGTCTTGTCGCATTTGTTCGTGCCAACGCGCCTCATCCCAAATCTCAAATTTATTCATTAAGCCCACCAGCATAATTTTTTTGCCAAGTTCTGCATGTGAGCGCAAAGAAGGCGCCAGCAAAATTCGACCGTTTTTATCAAGCTGATACTCTGTCGCATTACCTAACAACATACGTTGCATCCGTCGCGCTCTGGGATTCATATTAGATATTTTTGCTAAACGGCTTTCAATTTCTAACCATTCAGCAAGCGGGTACAACCAAAGACAAGGCTCATTGAGTGCAACTGTGCAAATAACCGTTCCCTGATCTTCAGACAATAGCGTGTCTCGGTACTTTGTTGGTACCGCAAAACGTCCTTTATCATCCAAACTCAGTGAACTTGCGCCACGAAACATAAAAAGCCTATTGTAAAATTATTTTAATCAACTTTTTGATTAACCCGATCCAGTTTGATCCACTAAACACCACTTTTTACCACAGTGCTCCAGTTTAGGGCTTGACAAGCCTTTTTGTCAAGTAAGTCACCCAGCTTTAGCGCCCCGCGAAGCCTGAAAAAATAAGGCTCAGATTAAAGCGGTTGAATTGTTTAGTAAAAAATCTGATCAGCCGATAAAAATTTTTTTCATCGGTTTTTTTATTACTTGGCAGCGTTTGTTTGCTCAATGAATAAACAGTGAATAATTACAATTTTTTTGTTTGTAAAAATTACAAACCATAGTCGCAATAGTTACAGCAATAAACACGTATAAGTCAGCGTTAAAATTAAAATATAAATATAAAACAACAATTTAAAAACTGGTTTAATCATTGCACTTTAATAATTACTTTTAAAAACTATTAAGGATTGATTATGGCTACGGCAACTAAGAGCAAAGCACCTATTGATACAAAACAAGAGATTGAAGCCCCGTTAACAGATAAGGCAACATCAGCTGCGCATGACGCAGTAGATGCATTATCGAGTAAAGCGGCGGTAGCTGAAAATGGTGTTCGTAAAGGAGCAAGCAGTTCAGCAGAAACGCTTAACGAAAAACAGTTAGCAGCTCGCGAGAAATTAGAAGAATGTACCTCTAAGACTCGTCAACTCGCATCTGAAAATCCACTAGCAACGGCTGGTCTGGCATTTGCTGCTGGTATGTTAGTTACTGCGCTATTTCGTCGTAAGTAATACCATGCAAAACCCAGATTTAACATCAAGCGAATCACAAGCGACGGATTCGCAATCATCAGCAACAAATGCGGATGACTGGCAAGATCATGTTGCCAAGCTTGCTGACTATGCAGCGCAGCTCAAGGATGATTACCATCAACAAGGAAAGTTGACACATCAGCTGGCAATAGCAGAGTGGAAGCTATCGCTAAGATCCTTAGCACTGATCACTATTTTACTAGGATGTTTTGCCAGTGGCTTGGTGTTATTGTGGGTGGGATTTTTAGGTATTGTAGGCTTTGCTACTTTTGATTTATTTAGCTCGATTTGGCTGAGTATTACTGTAGTGATCAGCCTACAAACTCTATGCTTAATTTGGCTATGGCGAAATGCAGTTTATCTAAGCAAAAAAATTGGTTTTACTAAAACGCTAAATAGTCTAAAGCAGCTGCTTAAGTTATAAGGCATACACAATTATGTTAATCAATTATTTGATCAATTCACCGGACGCTCGAGTGCAACAGCTCCACAAAGAAGTGGCGATACAATCTGAGCTAAAGCGTCAGCACCTTACAGCAATAAAATATCGAGCCAAACGCTTTGCAGCTACAAAAGTGGGGCTCGTTAGTGCCTTTAGTGCAGGCGTGGTCGTGGAGTCGGCAAAGGGAGACACCAACATAGTAAAAAAATACAGTTGGTTGTTAAAACTACTCGCTTAAAAGTCACTCTTGCATTAATACATCACGACAGTGTACCGAAAAACGTTTTTATAATCGCTAACCGCTTAGCATATTTCAGCGTCAGTGATCATCACAAACGGGCCTATTTGTGCAACTGGCTGATTAAGCGGTTCACCTACTAACATGCAATGCTTCAACCATCGCTCTAGGCTAACTCCTTGTTGATTAGTAAAACTGAGTACTGGTTGCTCTGTGATATTCTGGTATTGCGGCTCACGCATTTTGTTAGTGCTTGGCATATTGAGCGAAATCTGAAAGCCATGTAAGCCTTGTTCAGCATCAGCAAGTGGCGTTTCACTGTGCATAACACCGCTACCGGTATTTATCCATTACACGTCTCCCGAGCAAGTCACTTCTTTGTTTCCCATTTAATCTTCATGCTCAAATAACACTTTTAAAATATGAATGAAAGTTTCGATACCGCAATGAGGTTGAGGAGGAAAACCATCGCTCTACTCACTTTTATCATCGGGCTTAAGCTCACCAATTATTAATAATGACACTAAATATTTACCATCAAACCTAGAATAAGACGCCTGTTGACACAATACCCATATTAGGTACTATGAGCAGCCAGAACATTGTTTATTTTTCATTTTTTGCCTAGGGTCGATTTACTCTTTGTTGCCTACATGAATGTAGGTAAGGGCTTTGAGCGGGACGCGGAAGCTTTGCTCGGTTTTTAGTTATTCTTACATGGATGTAAGCCAGTAGAATAACGCAGGAGCAGTTATCGAGCCCATTTGGTTACAAACCTCGCGTCGCGGTTAAACATGCCCTTATTTGTTATGTAAATATATAAGAGATTAAATTATTATTTCATCATGTTTTTAATACGTAAATTAATATATTTCAATCATATGCAACACCATCTTATTTCAAAATCTTAGATATAACCTTAGTACTTCAATGGTTATTTATAGTAGGATTATCAAGCGTCACTCTGCTTTGTACTAATTTGGATACGACTATTTTTACTTCATCACTAAAACATCAACTCTACCGCCTTCTTATGCTGATTTGCATACCTGTTGCTGCTGTCATTTTAGTAACCTTGTGGTTTAGTCGTGACGCGGCTATTGAAGAGCATGAAAAAAAAGTACGATCCATCACTGAGCATCTAATTATCAAGCAGCAGAACATGATTGATGATATAAAGCATGTGACTGAATTTTTAGCAAAAAAGCAGAAAGATATTGAGTCTTTACCCTCTACCTGTCCTTCGTATGTTCTAGATGTTAAGGTGCTCAATGGCAATATCGCGAATATTGGTATAGTAAATAAATACGGCGATTTAATTTGCACCTCTAATATTAGTGACACCAACATTAATATTAGCGACCGCCCCTATTTTAAAAACGCGCTCGCCAGTAAAGAGTTTAGTATTGGCCATTTCCAACACGATCGCAGCCTCAAAGCTCAAAGTATTAACTTTGCTTACCCTATTTTAAATGAAAGCAATGATATTGAAGGCGTTATTGTGACTGTAATCGCTCTGGACTGGTGGAGCTCGGCACTTAATACTTTAAATTTATCGACAGAAATTAGAGCTGTCATTACTGACTCTAACGGTAATATTTTAGCTAACTACCCTTTTTCAGCCGATAGACTAGGCAACAAATTGGAAAAGTTCGATTTAGCGCATAACTTGCAAGCTGGTGTCATTTTTAAAGGTAAAGATGGTATCCGTAGAGTGTTCCATCAAACAACACTCTATCGTGATGGTAATGACAATAAGCTCTCTATTTATATTACTCAACCAATAGATGAAACACTTGAACAAATAGATATTAACTTTGTAAAAATGGTTTTAGGATTTTTAATTACCATTTTGCTTTTAGCCGTATTGGCTAGACGATTAGTTAATAAAAGCATCTTAAACCCGATTAAAAGTTTAACGCAGGCCGTTAACCGCTTAGCAGCCGGTAATATGCCTCATGACGACGAGCAGCCTAATAGTCCTGAGCTAAATAGACTCTATCATCGTTTTAAATATATGGCCGAAACTCGCTTAACAGCTGAAGCATGCCTTAAACATAAACATGACGAGCTTAATAGCTTGCTTAATGCGCTACCCGATGCTTTTTTACGTGTAGATGCCAACGGCAATATACTTGATACCGGTGGCCTTATTAAATCGTTAAATTATAGCCATTCAACACCGCCTAAAAAGCTATCGTGTTTATTCTCTATTGCCAATTTAAAACAAATTGAAGGATACTTAACAACCCTGAGCGCTCCGGTCACTATTGAGCTTGAAGATAAACAAGACAATCAGTTTTATGAAGCGAAAATCAGCCCAATGAAAAAAGCGGATGAGTTTATAATTGTTATTAGTAACATCACGCAACGAAAGCAAAATCAAGAATCTTTGCATTTAGCGTCATTAGTTTACAACAACAGCAGTGAAGGCATGGCAATCACGGATGAAAATGGCATTATTTATGACGTGAACCCTTCGTTTTGTAAAACGACCTTGTATTCTCGAAAAGAAGTACTCAATAAAACGGTGGGTATTTTATCATCGGGTAAACATGATAAAGAGTTTTATGACTACATGTGGCAATCAATAAATAAAACTGGCCGCTGGCAAGGTGAAATAACCAATCGTCGTAAAAATGGCGAGCTGTATGTTGAATGGTTAACCATAGATACTATTTACGATAAAAATAAAGCCCCAACTAGTCGTATTGCTATTTTTACCGATCTAACCGAGAAAAAACAAGCTGACGAGTTAATTTGGCGACAAGCTCATTTTGATCATTTAACCGACTTACCTAATCGACTAGAACTTAAAGAGCGGTTGAACAAACGATTTACGAGCGTAAACAACCACGACCAAAAACTGGTTATTATGCTGTTAGATATTGATCACTTTAAAGATATTAATGATACGTTAGGCCATCATTATGGCGATAGATTACTTAAATTAGTATCTGAGCGAATTGTGCAAACAGCAAAAGAAGCTGACTTTGTAGCGCGTATTGGTGGCGATGAATTTGTTATTGTATTTAGTGATTTACGCGGTGGCGATAATATCAAAAAAATAGCAAAATCACTGCTACTTAGCCTTGCTTCGACTATTTTTATTGAAGAAGAAAAAGTGTATATCAGTGCCAGTATTGGTATTGCCTGCGCGCCAGATGATGGCCAAAACCCAGAGCAACTGCTTAAAGCCGCAGATCAAGCTATGTACAAGGCAAAAAATAGCGGCCGGAATGACTTTGAATTTTTCTCACATGATATGCGTGAAGATGCAAATGCAAGAATGCAGTTGCTCAAAGAGCTTCGCTCAGCCATAGAGTTAGAGCAATTTGAGTTATATTATCAGCCTATTGTGTCCCTTGATGATTTACACGTCCATAAAGCTGAGGGACTTATTCGATGGCAACACCCAGAAAAAGGCCTGATCAGCCCTGCCGATTTTATTCCTCTTGCTGAAGAAACCAGACAAATAAATGCGCTTGGTCAATTTGTATTTACTGAAGCACTGCAAACACTTAATGATATTAAAAAACACATTCAAGATGAATTTCAAATAAGTATTAACGTATCGCCGGTGCAGCTCGCAACCACAGACAGTGGTATAGACGATTGGTATGGCATGCTTGAGACAGCAAATTTACCTGCATCGAGTATTGTGGCAGAAATTACTGAAGGCTTGATGGTTAATCCTGAAGAGCTGACCCAAAGCCGCCTAAAAGCCTTGGTTAAATCAGGGATGCAATTAGCACTCGATGATTTTGGTACGGGTTACTCATCGCTTGCTTACTTACAAGAAATGGATACCGACTACCTAAAAATTGATAAACGCTTTGTTGATAATATTCAAAAAGACAGCCAAGAGCTGGCCTTATGTGAAGCAATTATTATGATGGCTCATCAGCTTGGTTTAAAAGTAATTGCCGAAGGCATAGAAACAAAATTACAAATGGATTTATTACTTGAGGCTGGTTGTGATTATGGCCAAGGCTATTTGTTTTCAAAGCCGTTGCACAAAACCTCGTTTATGCAGCTGATAAAAACAGACCAAGTGATTAATTTAAACTAAAGGCAGTTAATACGCTCGCTCAATTATAGCGCGGGTACAAAACTGCCCCTTATTTCAGAATGTTAATACTATAATTTAGCGCACTGAAATAGACTTACCGAATACAAAAGCAACCATTAAATTTATTAATAAAGCCGAAGCAATACTAACAAAAGAACCTGCAATACTTCCGTACTCAGCTATAAAACAGATAAGTGCGCCAATAAACACAACGAGACTTAGCCAAGTGCTTGCTGGGCGCATCAATCTTAGTAATAAGCTACTTACAACTAACAATCCACATCCAAGTATTAGATAAATAACTGTCATATAGTCACCTCTTGTGTTGTTGGCTTTATTAGTATTTGTCGCTTAGCCATGATCCGCTGACTTACATAGATTATTAAGCAACCAATAAATAAAAAACTAATATCAACAACAGTAACTAGGGTGTTATTTGAACTAAAAGCATGGCTTGACGACAGTAAAATGTTTAAAGGCAACACAGACATGCATGCACCACCAGTTATAAGCAGTGTGACTTGCAAATAACGATAATAATTAATCGGTAACACTGCAA
Organism: Pseudoalteromonas sp. APC 3224; assembly: GCF_030407535.1. Lineage (GTDB taxonomy): Bacteria > Pseudomonadota > Gammaproteobacteria > Enterobacterales > Alteromonadaceae > Pseudoalteromonas. The sequence goes on from NZ_JASDDF010000008.1 coordinate 42,331, forward strand.
ATAAACACCAAACTAGCCACGAAAGAAAAAATAAAGGTCCGAAGTAGCCATTGTGCAATTGTACTGGGATGAAGTTATTAAGTAATACTTGCAAAGGGAATAATATGGCAGTAGCCAATACTAAGCCTCCACAGCTACCGATAATAACCCTATTCCATCGTTGATAAGCCACTTCAGAAAGAGTCGGATTACTACCCCTTGTGCGCTTGGTTAACCACATCATAATTCCAGAAAGTGGTAATAATGCAGTAGTTAAACCAAGGAGTGCCCAAACTAACTTTACAAAAACGCCCGCAAAATTACCAAAATGAAGCGGGAATAATAATTCAAGTACTTTAATAGCAGGGCCAGGAATGTCACCAAAGCTACTCATTGATTTACTAAACTTACCATCTCCGCTGTATTGCAGTAATTGTGATGCAACTGCATCGCCGCCAATAAGACGTAAGTAAACTTGAGCATTCGCATCATTATGCGCCATAACAGTTAAATCAATAACTTTCGCTTTTGGGTAACGTGTTTGGGCATCAAGCAAAATAGTATCTATTGCTGTTGCTTGGTAATTATTAGAAACAATGGTTTCAGGCATCGCGGTAAATTTTTCCACCAACTTATCTTGATCTCCACCAAAACTCACAAAAGCGGCGGCGGGAAGTAGTATAACGGTTGCAAGACCTAAAAAAGCTCCTGTAAAGCCGATGATGGCATGAAAAACGCTTCCCCAAATACCCATCACTTTGTGAGCATCGTTCACTACCACATCAAGACCTTTTTTACGTCTAAATGTAAACAGCTCTTTTATTATTTGGCGGTGAATAAATAAGCCCGTCACAACAGACACCAATAAAGTTAAACCTAAAAAGCCAGTAAGAATAAGCCCTATTGGTCTGCCTAAATGTAAGTCAGCATGAAAATGCCCAATAAACGATGGCGCATCAGTTTTACGGTGCTCATAAAAATAATCTGCAGCACCATAATATTGATTTACCAAATTAAAATTACGAGGGTCAAATTGGTAAGCATAAGCAGCCTCTTCGTCATAATTTTCATCGCCATCGTGAGATTCAAATAAAATCGTCAATAAATGCGTATTATGCCCAGTTGGTAGATACACATGGATATTTTTACCAAACTCTTTTGGTACTTGTTGGTGATAATGGTTAATTAACGTCATCACCTTTTCACTTGGCACTGTATCCAATTGATGTAACTCTGGGTTGGCCCAAATTTTTAGTTCTGGGCGGCTAAGTACAGCTAACGCACCGGTAAAGCAAACAATAAAGAGCAAAATACCTGTAACAATACCAACCCAACTATGCAGTAAAAATAGCTTTTTTAGTGAAATAGATCTCATCCCTGTCCTCCTTGTAAAGCCATAAAACTAAGCCCTGCATGGCTTAACAAAATAACTAACATAACAATAAAAGGCTGCCATGCGCTTTTCGCCATGTAAGCGTATATAAATAACGCAGTCCAAATAAAAGGAAAAAGCATTATCGGTATTAATATTTGCTCTTCCATAGCGAAAGGTAAGTAGGTAGTCATGCCAGGGATCATCACCACAGCCGTAATTAACGCAAGTAAACAAGCCAGAATATGGCGTCGCTTAGTTGCTGTAAAAGTGTGTTTTTTATTCATTATTATTTACCTTATCAATGCAGCTTAGTCCCACCATATAGAAACCAAATTACACTTCGTCCAAACCTGAAACGTTATACTGCTACCACATAATTAAGCACAGCAATAAAATTAAAAATGATAACCATTTGCATTATAATATTTATTTAATTAACTAAACAAATATAAATAGCAAATAATCCATGCATAAACGCCAAACATGGTTCAGCTAACGGCAATTGACGCTTAGTTAAATATATAAAAGATGGTAATCGGGTATAGCCAGAGATTTTAAATGAAAACAAGGCGAGCTTACGCGTAAATAGCTAGGGTCTGTAGATTCAACGTAGTTGTGCTGAAAATAGCTGCTTGAGATAGATTTATTATCCAGAGTTCAGATTATTTAGTATCGAGGTGGTCTGCAACATAAGCACCTCGCTGCCCTCTTTTTTTATCTGGGCCTACTGTGCTATCTTGCGCTGTTTGCTGCTCTAACGCTGCATTAATTGTAGCTCCTAAAATAATGATATAAGCGCTAATAAATAGCCACATAAGCATAATAACCACCCCGCCTAAAGAGCCATATGTTTCGTTGTAACTGGCAAAGTGAGATACATAAAATGAAAAGCCAAAAGATGCCACAATCCATAATACTGTGGCAGTGAATGAGCCTACGGTAACCCAGCGCCACTTAGCTGCTTTTCTGTGAGGCGCGTAACGATATAAAATTAACAATGCAAAGTTAAAGGTTAGTGCCAGTAATGGCCATGAGATAAGCATGATTAAAAAATCAATACTCTCTTTTATTCCTAACAGGTTAAGTGCTAACGGTAATATACCGATAATTACCAATGCTATAACCGCCACCACAATCGCGCCCACTGAAAATAGTAAACGTACAAGTTGCGCCTTAAAAAATGAACGCTTTTCGTATTCTTGATAACTAATATTACACGCGGTGATCAAAGCTTGGCTGCCCTTAGAGCTGCTCCAAATAGTGATCAGTAAAGTGCCTAGTGCGCTAAGACTTAAACTGGTTTGAGACTTTTGCGCAAGACTCGAAACCTGAGACAAAATAATCTCTTGGGTACTTTGCGGCAATAAAGCCATAAATTGACTTAAATACGCACTAATATCATTCGGTGAAGCAAAATAAGCATACACAGACACCAACGCCGCAATGGCAGGAAAAATAGCAAGAAGTGCATAAAAGGCCACGCCTGCTGCCACCAAAGATAAATTATCACGGCTCATTTGTTTTATAATTCGCTTTGCAATATCCCACCAGCCACGCAGAGGGATATGGTTAGGCTGCTTGGCTCTTTGGCCACGCTTAAAGTCACTCATAGTTAACTCCCTTTTCCTAATTAATTGCAAGATGTTTGCCAAACAAATACTCCTTGGTATTAAACTTGCTGCTATTGTTTTACACAGACCCTAATTAACTCAACCTAACACGGATGGCTCCTATGCTCAGCGCTTTAATTGCAACACTCGCTAATAACGCATCTATTCCTGCAATCGACACCGTTCAGCCAAACTCGGTTTCATGGGACTTTTTAAAAGAGCAAAGCGTGCAATTACTACACTCATTCGTGCAATTACTGCCCACTTTGTTTCTAGGGATTATTATTTTGGTGATTAGTTATTTAATCGCCACCCCATTATCACGCTTGTTAATAAAGCCCGTTACTTACATGACCAACAGTAAATTAGTACACCTAGTTGCTAGGCGTGGTATTAGTACCTTAATTATTTTACTTGGGTTTTACCTTTTCTTACGTTTGGCTGGCTTGACTGAATTCGCGGTCGCTATTATGAGTGGCACTGGGTTAATAGGCCTTATTTTAGGGTTTGCCTTTCGGGATATTGCTGAGAACTTTATTGCCAGTTTACTTTTGAGTGTACAACGTCCATTTAAAATTGATGATGTAATAGAAGTAGATAGCAGAATAGGTATAGTTAAAAAAGTAACTGCACGGGCAACCACTTTAGTTGACTTCGATGGCAATCATATTCAAATACCCAATGCGACTGTGTATAAAAATACCATTAAAAACTTAACCGCTAATCCAAAGATGCGCGGTCATTTCACAATCGGTATTGGCTACGATAATGACATTCGCGGCGCACAAAGTCTTGCTATTAGTGTTATAAAAAAACAAAACTCTGTGCTTAGCGATCCACCTCCCCAAGTATTGGTTGATAACTTAGGCTCCGCCACTATCAATTTTACTGTTTACTTTTGGGTCAACGGCGAACAATACAGCATTGTTAAAGTAGCCTCACAGCTAATGCGAGAGTTAATTAACAGTTTTACGCAACATAATATAAGTATGCCTGACGATGCTAGAGAGCGTGTATTACTCAATAGCCAAGGTGAAGATATTTACCCCACAGCAAGCGAAGCTAAAACTGCAGCAGCAAAGCAAACTGATACTCAAAAACATAAAACCACAGAGCATGAACACAGTATTGATGATGTAAGCAGTGATACTGATGATATTCGCGAGCAAGCCGATGAATCGCGCGATCCGGAGCAGGGTAAAAATATTATATAGATAGGTTCGAGGTTCGAGGTTCGAGGTTCGAGGTTCGAGGTTCGAGGTTCGAGGTTCGAGGTTCGAGGTTCGAGGTTCGAGAAATTTAAAAGCCTTGCGGTTAACATTACAAGGTTTTTTATGCCTGAAGGCGATAGTTAGTCTCGCGTCGAGTTTAGGTTTTAAGCCCGCAACCCGAAGCTCGCCGCCAGGAACCTGACAGCTTGTCTCAAACACAAAAAAGCCCGCAGCGTTAACTGCGGGCTTTTTTATTGAATGAGTGAGTTAGCCATATAAGCCGGGTTCTGTCCTTTCCGAAGAAAGTGATAATCATTCGTCTAGGCCATAAATCGCTCTATGGCTCAAGCAACCTACCCGGTTCCAACGTGGGCCACGCCATAAGGAACCCTATTTGGTCTTGCTCCGAGTGGAGTTTACCTTGCAACCGACTATTACTAGCGGCCCGGTGCGCTCTTACCGCACCCTTTCACCCTTACCAATCCGAAGATTGGCGGTCTTCTCTCTGCTGCACTTGTCGTGGGCTCACGCCCCCCAGCCGTTAACTGGCACTCTGCCCTGTGGAGCCCGGACTTTCCTCCCCCTGATCATTTTCGTCACAGGCAGCGATTATCTTGGCTAACTCGGCGCGCAGTATACATGAGAGCACAACACTACGCAGTAAACATTTACTGTTTTTCTTCAATAATTGTTTTATACAACGCGTTTTTCTTCATGCCGAAGTAATCAGCTACTACACCACACGCTTTTTTCATTGGCATTTCGTTTTCAAGTAACGCTAACATTTTACGGGCTTCTGGCGGAATATCGTCAACTACCTTAGCTTTCCCTGGCAGCATGAGTACTATTTCACCGCGTTGCTTGGTAGGATCGTCAGTTAAAAACTGCTTTAACTCACTCACTGTGCCATTAAAAAAGGTTTCAAAGGTTTTAGTTAGCTCTTTGGCAAATACCACTTGCTGCTCACTACCTAGCGCCACTTCTAAATCGTCAAGGCTTGCCATAATACGGTGGGTACTTTCATACATAATACTGGTAATACTTGAGTTAACCGCATCTATAAAAAAGTCTTGGCGTGCTTTACTTTTGGCAGGTGTAAAACCAATAAATTGAAAACGATCAGTAGGTAACCCAGAACAACATACCGCTGTAATAGCAGCACATGCACCAGGTACGGGTGTTACACTTGCGCCTTGCTCACGACATAAGTTAACCACCGCATAGCCAGGGTCGCTTATAAGCGGCGTGCCTGCATCAGAGACCAGTGCAATATTTAATCCTTGATTAAGTTGGTCGATAATTTGCTGCGCTTTTTGCTTTTCATTATGGTCATGTAACGCAAAGGTTTTAGCCTTAATACCAAAGTGGCTAAGTAGCTTACCAGTATGGCGAGTGTCTTCAGCCGCGATTAAGTCGACCTGCGATAATGTCGCGATTGCACGCTGACTTAAGTCGTCATAATTGCCGATTGGGGTGGCAACAACGTAAAGAGTGCCAATTTTCTGTGAATTCTCCTCATTTAACATTGAGGTCTCCTGCGTCAGTCAGTAATATAAGCAAATCGCGTTAACGTATGGGAAATCATTGTGCGACTTAAACTAGTTAGTCTATTAATTATATTGTCAGGGTTATCGGCGTGTAGCACAACCGAAAAACCAACTAAAACCAGCGATAACTTAAGTAACAGTGCCAATACGCTGAAAAATGAAGCACTAAATGCGCAATCTATTTACCAATTAGCGCAAAACCGCTATGGCGCTGATAAAATCCAGCTACTTTATAGTGCTCGTGATAGCGCAATTACAGAAGAAAACTGGCCACTACTCGAAAAAATATGCACTGAACTTGCACTTACCGCCAGTGTTGATCAAATTCAAAATCGTTTATACATTGCCTTTGCGCAAAAAGAGCAAAATAAAAATCAGCAAGCACTTGAGGTACTAAACACCCTGGAGGGGCAACTTAAGCAACCTGAACATTTTGCTTGGCACCAATTTTTAACTGCCAGCATTTTTGCGTCGCAAGACTTACCAAAACGTGCAGCTCCTTACTTTTTTGCTGCCTCTGAATCGGTAGCAAAAAATAATATTTCTATCCCTAAACTTAATGACGCACTTTGGCATAATTTAAAGCAGCTTTCTTCGTATGCATTAGAGCGATTTAACCGTGGCTCGGTTATTCAACAAGGCTGGGTTAACTTAGCTTTGTATCATCAGGTTTATGCCAACAGCTCTGTTGATTTAGACCAAGCGATTAATAATTGGCGCCGCCGTTACCTTGGGCACCCTGGTACCAATGTTCTACCAAAACAAGATACCTACGCCAATGAATTAGCACCACTAAATATTGAACGCTTAGTTGTGCTATTACCTCAGTCAGGTGCTAACAAGCGCTTAGGGGATGCATTAAAAGCAGGCATACTGGCTGCACTTGATAAAAAAGAGATTAGCGAAACGCTGTTTATTGATGAAAATACCGAAACCGAAGCGTTGAGCGCACAGATTTCGCAATTACAACCAGACTTTGTTATTGGCCCGCTATTAAAAGCCAATATAGATAAACTCGCGAATACCAATACATTACTCGATATACCCACATTACATTTAAATACCTTTGATGGCGAACGAACCTCTTTGCAGCACTACTTTTTTGCGCTTAATCCTGAGCATGAAGTACAACAAACTCTAGAGCATTTTTTAGCGCAAGGTTATCAAAAACCTATGTTGCTAGCGCCAAATAATACCAATGGTCAGCGCTTAATTGACTACTTTAACCTGCAATGGCAACGCTATAGTGAAACAACCACACAAGTTGGCTTTTACAACGACAATAAAGATATGCCCAATACCATTACCAGCTTGCTAGAAGTTGATAAATCAAAAGAGCGTATTAAATCGGTTAAAACACTTTTTAATAAAGAAGTAGAAAGTGAAACCCGTTCACGTGGCGATATTGATGCAATTTATATATTAGGTGACGCCATAGAGACCCGATTAATTAAGCCTTATCTGGATGTTAACGTAAGCACCTTTGCCGACAGAATCCCTATTTACGCCAGCTCTAAAAGTCATAGTAAGCAAATAGATACCACTGACAAAGGCGATTTAGATGGGCTTTACTTTACCGAACTTCCTTGGATGTTAGACTCACAAATTACGCAGCATAATCTACGTAAGCAATATAATAATTTATGGCCTGAACAGGCTGATATTAGCCAACGTTTATTTGCCATGGCCTACGATGCCGTCGCCATGCTGAATGATATTAGACAGCTGAGCATTACACCCGATAAATACTTTTCAGGCTTAAGCGGAAAATTATCCATTAATAGTGCCGGTGATATTGAACGCTCACTGCAATGGGCGCAGTACAGCAATCGCCGTATAAAACCTGTGGAATTAAAAACACAACGCCCTGTGCCGCTATTTATGCAATCAGCAAACGACGGCATAACCATAATTAACTAAGGGGTTAACATGTCGTGGTTTAAACAGCTGTGGCAAAATAGTCGTGAAAAAGGCCAGTATTATGAGCGCCAAGCGCAAAAGTATTTAGAAGCGCAAGGTTTAAAAGCGATTGAGCGTAATTACTACTGCCCCTACGGCGAACTTGATGTCATTATGAAAGACGGTGACACCTTAGTGTTTGTTGAAGTTAAGTTTCGTAAAAATAACATAAAAGGCGGCGCTAATTATGCGCTAAGTCCGCAAAAGCAAGCTAAGTTAAAGCGCACTATTTATCATTACCTTGGTGCTAAAAACTTAAAAAACCAGCCATTACGTATTGATTACGTAGCTATAACAGGCGAACCGTCATTACATATTAACTGGCTGAAAAACGTATTTTAATAACTGATGTATAAAAATAAGACGATTACAACAGCTTCATGTTGAGCATACAGTTAAACATTAGCTAACGCCTAAAATAATTACCTTTTAATAAAGCCGGTGTGAGCTCACACAGAATTAGAGATAAATTGTTGGTAACCCATGCAAGATACAATTAAAGAAATTTTTAAAGAAAGTATTCAAGTTCAAATAGCCGCAGGCGAAGTGTTGCCAAGCGCGTTAGAATCAGCGGCATTTACCATTGCACAAAGCCTGATCAATGGGAATAAGTTGATCTGTTGCGGTACTGCAAATTGCCATATGCTGGCGCAACACATGGCAGGCGTACTGGTAAATTTTTACGAAACAGAACGCCCTTGCTTACCTGCAATCGCTCTCTCACAAGAAAATATTAACTTAGGCCAAGGCAATCAAATAGATGACCACGATACCTTTGCACGCCAAGTTCGTGCCTTTGCTCAGCAAGGTGACTTATTATTGGTACTTGCCATTAATGGTAATGAAAAACACATAATTTCTGCAGTAGAAGCGGCACTTACCAAAGATATGAAGGTCATAGTAATGGTAGGCGATGATGGCGGCGAACTCGTTGGCTTGCTTGGCCATAACGATGTAGAAATTCGTACGCCGTCTAAACGCCCGAGTCGCATTATTGAATCGCATTTAGTGAACCTTCACTGTTTAAGTGAGTTGGTGGATTTAACCCTTTTCCCTCAGGACGAAAATTATGTTTAAACGCTCCCTAATTATTTTAGGCACTGTTGTGTTATTACAAGGCTGTGCCGCTGCTGTGGTCGCCGGTACAGCCAGTGCTGTTACTGCCGCTAACGATAGACGAACCATTGGCTCGCAAATAGACGACAACAACATTGAAATAAAAGCCAGCATTGCTATTAGTGAAGATGAACGCCTTAACAAGTTTGCTCATATCAGCGTTATAAGCGTAAATGGCGTGGTTTTAATGGTAGGACAAGTGCCTAACCAAGAAATGAAAAACCAAGCGTTTAAAACCATTGAGAACCTATCTGGTATCCGCAAAATTCATAACCAACTTCGCATTGGCTCTAATATTGGTATCACCACGCAAACACACGATTCATGGTTAACCTCAAAAGTAAAAGCGCAGCTTCTAGCGGCTGAAAATATCAGCAGTAATAATATAAAAGTAGTGACTGAAAATGCCGAAGTATACTTAATGGGGCTAGTATCTGACGCTGAAGCAAACCAAGCCGTTAATATAGCTCGCAACATCTCTGGCGTAGAGCGAGTAGTTAAAGTCTTTGAGTATTTGTAAAAGTCCGAGGTTCGAGGTTCGAGGTTCGAGGTTCGAGGTTCGAGGTTCGAGGTTCGAGGTTCGAGGTTCGAGGTTCGAGAAATTTAAAAACCTTGCGTAAACATCGCAAGGTTTTTTTATACCTGTAGGCGGGAGTTTACCTCGCGCAGGGTTTAGTAAAATGCGCGGCATAAAGCCCCGCCTACAAAACCATTTTGAACCACAGAGTACACAGAGACGCTTCGCGCTACACAGAGAAGACAGGACAAATAAAACATGCCTTTAATCATTTTCTCTGTGTGCTCTGCCCCCTCTGTGGTGAATAAAATCTCTTTAAAATTTTTTTGCACAAAGAGAAGTGAATAAGGAGTAAATGAGAAAACAGTAACCATTAGCTCAACTGATTAATTCGAGTCTCTAGGCCCGTTGCTCGCCTCTCGCAGCCCGCTGCCCACTGCCGTGAACCCAAACACCCTGCTTTGCTTAATCTCTACCTAACACCTAGACCTAATACCTAAAACCTGCTCTTCACTTTAGACCAGACGCGGTGTAAACCCGCTGCTACACCAATCAATCTTAACCCGCTTCTCGCAGCTCGTCGCTCGTCGCTCGTGAGCTTTTCTAACCTTTAACCTTTAACCTTTAACCTTTAACCTTTAACCTAATATTTTCATACAGACATAAAAAAACCGCTTATTAAGCGGTTTTTTTCTAACATTTACGGGCTATTTTATAACGCGTAAATGTGAGCCTTTTTTCTTTTCAGGCTTGGGAGCTGGCGTTTCATCAACTATTTCAGGTGATGAATCGACACTTTCAAGCTCTGGAGCAAAATCGTCTTCGTCCTCTAAAAACTCATCTGCAGTAAAGACTGTGCCTTCGCCATTTTCACGTGCATATATTGCAAGTACAGCCCCTAAAGGCACGTACACTTGCATTGGCTGGCCGCCAAAGCGCGCGTTAAAGCTAAGCTGAGTATTATCTAACGAAAACTGCGTAACCGCCGAAGGGCTTATGTTCAATACAATTTGGCCATCTTGAACAAACTGTGTTGGCACTTGCACTGCAGGAAAGTCAGCATTAACCACTAAGTGTGGCGTGCATTCGTTATCAACAATCCAATCAAAAAAAGCGCGTAGTAAATAAGGACGATTAGAAGTCATTATAAACGGATCTCACGCTCTGCTTCAGTTAAAGAAGCTTGGAATGATTCACGTTCAAATAAACGGATCATATACTCTTTAAGTTCTTTAGAGCCTGCACCATTAAGCTCAATACCAAACTCTGGTAAACGCCATAATAGTGGTGCTAAGTAACAATCAACTAAGCTAAACTCTTCACTCATAAAGTAAGGCGCTTCACTAAAGATTGGTGCTATTGCAAGTAATGCTTCTGTCAGCTCTTTACGAGCTTGCGCGGCATCAGAGGTGTTGTTAATGATTTTTTCAGCTAGGCTGTACCAATCAGTATCAATACGGTGCATCATTAATCGACTACGACCACGCATGACCGGATATACAGGCATTAGTGGAGGATGAGGAAAACGTTCATCAAGGTATTCCATGATGATGTTTGCCTGATATAAACCAAGCTCACGGTCAATCAGTGTTGGCACTGTGCCGTAAGGGTTAATTTCGTGAAGTGCTTCTGGCAGGTTATCCTTTTCAGCCATATGAATATCTACACTTACACCTTTTTCAGCAAGTACAATGCGTACTTGGTGGCTATACATACAGTTAGCACCAGAAAAAAGGGTCATTACAGGGCGCTTATTGGCAGCTACGGCCATGCCTACCTCCATTAAATAACTAAAACAGCAATAGGGGCTTAAGCCCCTATTGCAAAATTACCTTTAAATATGTTCAAACTTAATGAACATCTCTCCAGTATTCTTTCTTCAGCATAAATGCCAAGATAAATAGGATAATTAAAAATCCGATTACCTTAATACCTAGCGCTTCCGACTCGAGACGTGTAGGTTCACCTACATACTCTAGGAAATTCGTTAAATCACGAACTGCTTGGTCATATTCATCTACACTTAATTCGCCCGTACCATCTGTTTTTGTACCAGTAATATGAGTGGTTGTTTTACCATCTACTGTTACTTCTTCAGTAATTGCAGTAGGAACACCTTGCAACTCTTGAAGAACATGTGGCATACCCACCGATGGGAATAACGTATTATTTACGCCAAACGGACGAGATTCATCTTTGTAAAACGATTTTAAATAGGTGTAAATCCAATCACTGCCACGAACACGCGCAACGTTAGTTAGATCCGGCGGAGCCGCACCAAACCATTTTGCAGCATCTTCTTTTGCCATCGCGTTAAGGATATGACCACCCACTTTTGAACCATCAAAAATAAGTTGCTCTTGACCAATCTCTGTTGGAATACCAATGTCACGGAAAGTACGTTCATAACGTTGATACTGCATTTGGTGACAACCAAGACAGTAGTTCATGAACAACTTTGCGCCACGCTGCAAAGAAGGTTGATCAGATATATCGTTACCCGCTTCCATTAGAGGAACTGACGGGCCTGCCGCCATTGCAGGTAACACGTTTACTGATAAAGCAAATAAACCTATTAATAGCTTTTTCATCATTTCGTTAACCTCTCAGGCAATGGCTTAGTTTTTTCATTCTTACTGTAAACAAATAACAGTACGAAGAACATAAAGTAAGTCACAGTACAGACTTGCGAAACAATCGTTTTAAAATCAGTTTGTGGTGTAGCACCAACCCAACCTAAAAGAACGAAAGTAACAACAAAACCTGCAATGTTCCATTTGTGGAAACCACAACGGTAACGAACTGAACGAACCGAACCACGGTCAATCCAAGGTAATAATGCTAGCACGACAATTGATGCACCCATTGCAGCAACACCCATTAGTTTGTCAGGGATTGCACGTAAGATTGCATAGAATGGCGTGAAGTACCAAACAGGGAAAATATGCTCTGGTGTTTTAAGTGGGTTAGCTGCTTCAAAGTTTGGCGCTTCTAAGAAGAAACCACCCATAGCAGGCATAAAGAACACAACCCAGCAGAACAAGATTAAGAAACCAACCACGCCCACAATATCTTTTACTGTGTAATAAGGGTGGAACGGAATCGCATCAATAATGTCTTTTTTGTCAGTGTAGTATTCATGGAACTTAAATTTAGGCTTGTCTTCTTCAGCCACAGTTCCTTTTTTACGTTTGTTATCAATACCGTCTGGGTTATTAGAACCCACTTCGTGTAGTGCAACAATGTGTAAAAATACTAAGATAACAATAACCAATGGCAGTGCAATTACGTGTAATGCAAAGAAGCGGTTAAGCGTTGCACCTGAAATTACATAGTCACCACGAATCCACAGTGTTAAGTCATCACCAATAACCGGGATAGCCCCGAATAATGAAATGATTACCTGCGCACCCCAGAACGACATTTGGCCCCATGGTAATAAGTAACCCATGAATGCTTCAGCCATTAGGGCTAAGAAAATGAACATACCGAATAACCACAGTAATTCACGTGGTTTTTGGTAAGAACCGTAGATCATGCCACGGAACATGTGCATGTAAACAACGATGAAAAACGCAGATGCACCCGTTGAATGCAAATAACGTAATAACCAACCGTACTCTACATCACGCATGATGTATTCTACTGATGCAAATGCACCTTCAGCAGATGGTACATAGTTCATCGTTAACCAAATACCTGTAAGTATTTGGTTTACTAGTACTAACATAGCTAGAGAGCCGAAGAAGTACCAGAAGTTAAAGTTTTTCGGTGCTGGATACTGTGCAATGTGCATGTTCCAAACACGTGTCATTGGGATACGGTCGTCTATCCACTCAACAATTTTACCAAACATTAGGCCACCCCTTGTTCTTCGCCCACTAAAATAGTGGTCTCATCAAGAAAAGTATATGGTGGAATTTCTAAATTTAATGGTGCAGGTACCGATTGGAATACACGGCCAGCCATATCAAACTTAGAACCGTGACATGGACAGTAAAAACCGTCATCAGTCCCTTCCACTTTCTCACCAAAGCCACCTTGTAAAAAGCTAGGTGAACAACCCAAATGCGTACAAATACCTACAGCGACAAAAATCTCTGGGCGTAATGAACGGAAATCATTGGTTGATGATTCTAATTGTTGTGGCTCTTGCGATTGCGGATCACGAAGTTGACCTTCATGTTCTTTCATCTGCTCAAGCATTTTTGGGGTCCGTGATACAACCCATACAGGTTTACCACGCCACTCGACACGTATTAATTGTCCTGGCTCAAGTTTGCTGATATCTACTTCTACAGGCGCACCCGCAGATTTAGCTCGCTCACTTGGATTCCAAGACGCAATAAAAGGAACAGCAGCCCCAGCCGCACCAACACCACCAACAACAGAGGTAGCTATGGTTAAAAAGCGACGTCGGCCATTGTCTACAGGCGCATTGCTCATCCACTTATCTCCACTATGATTCTCAACACTTGCTATATTGAGAACATCAGTTACAGCAGGTTAATTTTTCGAATTTTAAAAGAGAAACGATCATAATTAAAACCCTTGTTTAAAACAAGGTTATTCACAGCCTCCTGCTCGAATAAACCTGACTTGCTCAAATAGTTGATTAAGTAAGCTCGAGTATGAAACCAAATGACTATAGTATCGCTTCCGTAAAAACAATTTGTAAACAAGTACAATCTCACCAACTAAGTACAGTAACAACTGAATTTGGCGACATTAAACTCATTCACTTTATTTGCCCGCCAATTGTAGCAAAAAAATTCACCAATTAACTGATGGATTTAAACTAATTGCGATAATTATTTAACTTTTTTTGCGTTAGTCGGTAATTTTTAAGCTTTCGTTCAATAAATACGCATGCTTTGCCTATTTTGATCAAGCTAATGTCGACATTAGTCGTAAAGGGAGGATTGAAGGTTAAAGGTTAAAGGTTAAAGGTTAAAGGTTAAAGGTTAAAGGTCAAAGGTCAAAGGTCAAAGGTCAAACATACTCATATATTTTTGAATGAATATTTAATTTTGAACCTCTTAATCCCAAGCATCGATTGATTTCATCAATGCTGAAATCATACGGGAAAGTTCACGAGTCTCCTCAATCCATTCACTAGCCTCTGTCGTGTCAACTTCACCTATTTTTAGTGCAATGTAAATTTGAGAGCGTAATTCTCCACAACTCCCCTTAGAGTATGATAAAAATCGAATATAATCTTTAGGAGTTATTCGTTCATAACCCTCTGCTATATTTGAAGAAATTGAAAGTGCAGATCGTGTTATTTGATCTTTTAAACCAAACTCTTTGCTCTGCTTAAAATGTAAATAAATCTCGCAAGCTAAATCGGCTGAACGTTGCCATACCCTTAAATCTTCAAACCTCATAACATAACCAGTCAGCTGAAACATGCTTAACTTATAACTGTAAAATAAGAAAGACACAAAGCTTAGATCAAATTTATAGCTCGAACCTTGAACCTTGAACCTTGAAGCAAAATCTTATAGCTACAAAACAAAAAACCCAGCATAAGCTGGGTTTTTGAATTCTTGATAACGTAAAAATTAACGTTTTGAGAACTGTGGACGCTTACGCGCTTTCTTAAGACCCACTTTCTTACGTTCAACTTTACGTGCATCACGAGTAACGAAACCTGCTTTACGAAGTTGTGGACGTAATGACTCGTCAAACTCCATAAGTGCACGAGTGATACCGTGACGGATAGCACCAGCTTGACCAGTAGTACCACCACCGGCAACGGTGATGTGAAGGTCAAATTTTTCAGTCATGTCTACAAGCTCAAGAGCTTGACGAACAACCATGCGTGCTGTTTCGCGACCAAAGTACTCTTCTAAAGAGCGCTTGTTGATTACGATGTTACCAGTGCCTGGGCGTAAGAATACGCGAGCACTTGAACTTTTACGACGACCTGTACCGTAGTATTGATTTGCCATGATAGTGCTCCTTAAATGTCTAGAACCTGAGGCTGTTGTGCAGCATGGTTATGCTCAGTACCCGCGTAAACTTTAAGTTTGCGGAACATAGCGCGGCCTAAAGGACCACGTGGCAACATGCCTTTAACAGCTTTTTCGATGATCATTTCAGGCTTTGCAGCTTGAAGTTTATCAAAAGTAGTAGACTTAAGACCACCTGGGAAACCAGAGTGAGCGTAGTACACTTTATCTTTGAATTTGTTACCAGTAACAGTAACTTTCTCAGCGTTGATAACGATGATGTAATCACCAGTATCTACGTGTGGTGTGTACTCAGCTTTATGCTTACCGCGTAGGCGATGAGCGATTTCAGTAGCGATGCGACCTAAAGTTTTATCTTCAGCGTCAACTACGTACCAGTCACGTTTTACTGTTTCTGGTTTAGCAACAAACGTTTTCATTTATAAAAATCCAATGTTTTTCAATTAAAACCACAGGTAGTTATTATTAACTACCGCTCTAAGTATGCTACAACCCCTTCGAGTTTTAGACTTTTTCGCCGCTCACAAGTGGCTAAACTATATGAGGACATAGAACGCAACGTGGCAGACGCGGGAGTATACCAGCACTTAAACTACATTGCTACCGGCCGGTTGTTTTTTCCGCAAAAAGTTTTAGGCTCGAGTGTCGGGCTACGGGGGGCGAGCTTCGAGACCCGTTACCCGCAGCCCGTCGCCCGAGAACTTTACTCTTTACCTTTATTATTTCTGACACACCTCACAAAAAACGGTGCTGCGTTGCCCTAGGCGAATTTCAGTTAGTTCGCTCTCGCAATTTACACAAGGCTGGCCTTTTCGGCCATACACTAATAGCTGCTGCGCAAAGTAGCCTGGCTTACCGTCACTTTGGGCAAAGTCTTTCAGCGTTGTGCCGCCTTGAGTAATTGCTGCGGCTAGGGTGTCTTTTATAATTGGGATTAACGCTTGGTAGCGTTTAAGGCTTACCTTACCTGCTTCTTTTCGCGGGTCGATACCTGCTTTAAATAATGATTCGTTAGCGTAAATATTACCAACCCCCACCACCACGGCGTTATTCATAATAAACTGTTTAACAGGCACTTTTTTATTACGAGATTGCTCATAAACACGTTTAGCAAAAAAGTCATCGGTGAGTGGCTCGGGGCCTAATTTAGCAAGTAACTTATGCTCTTCATTGGGGGCTTGCCATAAACAGCAACCAAAGCGACGTGGATCGTTTAAACGCAGCGCCTTATTATTCGCTAAAATAAACTCAACATGGTCATGCTTTTTAAGTGGCTCATTGGCGTTCACAACCCTCAAGTTACCCGACATACCTAAATGCAATATAGCCGAGCCTAGCTCGCATTCTAACAATAAGTATTTTGCACGTCGTTCAATACTGCTAACCACTAACCCCTCAAGTTGATACACCTCATCTGGCACAGGCCAGCGCATACTGGCATTATGAATATTTACCTTAGTCACAACTTGGTTTAGCACATGGGGGATAATACCCATACGGCTAACTTCTACTTCTGGTAATTCAGGCATTAATAAAACTCACTTATGAAAAGGTAAAACTTGGAAATAATTGTTTTGCAGTAGTTAAATCGAGCAACAATAATCGCTGACTGGTTTTATCGAATAGATAATACTGACCACTCGCCTCAAATAATAAGTACACCCAAGGTAGGGGCTCACCGGCGAGTTCAAGCGTGGCTACCGATAGTGGCTTATTCATATCAAGCGCATCAGGTGTAGTGGTGGTCATCAGCGCGGTGTTTTGCCATAAATAAACTAGCTCACTAAGTTGTTGCTCTGAACCTTGCCAACTAAGCGGTACATTTTTTTGCAAAGCAGTAGTACGCCAACTAGTGCCAATACGCTCAATTTTTTGGTCGATAAATTTAAGTGTTAATACAAAACTTTGAGGAGGAAGTAGTGGCTGCAATTGCGCCTGTGTTTCATCATTCCCTATGTTTTTATGCAGTCCATTTAAAAAGAAGATCATAATCAACATCGAAAAAATAATAACATTGTTCCAACCTTTTCGGCCGAGTTGCATGTGGGTCTTCCAATTAATAATATCGATTTAAAGTGTAACCAAAACTTAATTACACTGTCTATATGTTAAAACCCAAAGACTTTGCTAGAATATCGGCAAATTTTAAGGAGTTTAGTCATGTCAATGTATGTAGTGGGCCATAAAATCCCAGATTCAGATTCAATATGTGGTGCAATTGCACTGGCTTATTTAAAAAACCAAATTGATGAACCAGCAATCCCAACTCGCCTAGGTGAAGTTTCACCTGAAACACAATTTATTTTAGATAAATTCGGTTTTGAAGCACCTGAGCTAAAACTTAGCTACGCTGGCGAAGACGTTTATATTGTAGACCACACAGAAAAAACCCAAGCACCTGACGATATTGATCAGGCTCGCGTAGTGGGCGTGGTAGATCATCACAAGCTAGGTGATTTAACCTCATCAACACCACTTGAGTGTTGGATCCGCCCTGTTGGTTGTTCAAACACCATTATTAAAATGATGTATGACTTCTACAACGTTGAGATCCCTAAAGATATTGCTGGCATTATGCTTTGCGCTATTTTAAGCGACACGGTTATTTTTAAGTCACCAACCTGTACTACTGCCGATATTAAATGTGTTGAAGCGCTTGCAGAAATTGCAGGCATTGAAGACTTCAAAGAACTAGGCATGGACATGTTCCGCGTTAAATCAGCCGTTGAAGATACGCCAGTACGTGACTTAGTAATGCGTGACTTTAAAGACTTTAACATGAACGGCAACCTCGTTGGTATTGGCCAGTTAGAAGTTATTGACCTTGCGGTATTTGACGAGATTAAAGCCGACCTTGAAGCCGACATCGCGAAGCTTAAAGAAGAAGGCGGTCGTCATTCAGTATTTTTACTTCTGACCGACATTATGAAAGAAGGCTCACAAATGCTAATTGCATCAGACGATGCTAGCCTAGTTGAGCAAGCCTATGGTGAAAAACCAGAAGACGGTAAAGTATGGCTAGACGGCGTATTAAGCCGTAAAAAGCAAGTAGTGCCACCACTACAAGACGCTTTTAAGAGCTAGGTTCGAGATTCGAGATTCGAGATTCGAGATTCGAGATTCGAGAAATTTAAAAACCTTGCGGTTAACATCGCAAGGTTTTTTTATGCCTGTAGCAGCGGGTTCACCCCGCGCATTTTCACAACATTTCAAACAGCCTGCGCGGCATAAAGCCCTGCC
Organism: Pseudoalteromonas sp. APC 3224; assembly: GCF_030407535.1. Classification (GTDB taxonomy): domain Bacteria; phylum Pseudomonadota; class Gammaproteobacteria; order Enterobacterales; family Alteromonadaceae; genus Pseudoalteromonas. The sequence continues at coordinate 60,860 of NZ_JASDDF010000008.1, forward strand.
TACAATAAAACTCTATATTAATCCTACCCGAAGGCGGGAGCTTACCCCGCGCAATTTCACAACTTTTCAAACAACCTGCGCAGCATAAAGCCCTGCCTACAATAAAACTCTATATTAACCCTACCCGTAGGCGGGAGTTTACCTCGCGCACTTTCGCTATGGTAACCCGCTCAAATTCAAAACTATTAATTGCCTGCTATATTTACCTATAAAACCACAAGATATAAAAATGAAAAAATCACAAAACCTAAGGAAAGGTCGTATTTCAATTCCCAATCACTATTACTGCGTAACTCTAGTCATTAATAACAGACAAAAATTATTAAACGACCTTGGTCTCAATAGAAAAATAATTTTTGAAATTAAGAAACTTGAATTAGAAGATGCTTGTGAAAGTGTTGCTTTTGTCTTAATGCCAGACCATATACATTGGCTTTTTCAATTAAAAGTAAGCTTACATTTAAGCGCTTTAATTAGACTATTTAAAGGCCGCTGCGCTAAGCTTGCCCGAGATCAGCACAAAATTAATAAGCTTTGGCAAAGTGATTATTACGATCATATGATCCGAGATGAAAAAGACCTAATTAACTACGCGCGCTATATAGTAGCAAACCCACTTAGAGCTAATATCGTTAATAACGTTGGTGATTACCCATTTTGGGATTGTATTTATTTGAAATAAAATATAATACCCGTAGGCCTAAGTTTGTAAATGCAATTGAAAATTTGTAGGCGGGAGTTTACCTCGCGCAAGTTGTTTAGGCCTATGCACAAAGATTAAAATGCGCGGTATAAAGCCCCGCCTACTAAACAAGCAATAAGGACATAAAATGCAAATACTTCACCACGGAGCGGTAAATGGCGTAACAGGCTCGTGCCACCAGCTGATAATAAACGATCAAAGCTCTTTTCTAATTGACTGCGGACTATTTCAAGGTGAAGATTCTGTTGATGATCTTAATATTGAATTTAATATAGATACAGTCCGCGCGCTGATCGTTACCCATTGTCACATCGATCATGTTGGCCGAATCCCCTACTTATTAATGGCTGGCTTTAAAGGACCCATATTTACCTCTATTGCATCGGCCAGTTTACTGCCACTAGTGATTGAAGATGCATTAAAAGTAGGCGTCACGCGCGATCAAAAAATAATAGATACCTGCCTAAGGTTACTTAAACAGCAAATTATTGAAGTTGATTTTAAAACCTGGTTTGAACTTCCTTGCAAAGGTGAACACATAGCCAAAGCCCGACTACAACGAGCAGGGCATATTTTAGGCTCGGCTTATGTTGAAATAGATATAAGCATACCAACTCGTAAAGCTAAAAACAGTCATCGGGTCGTATTTTCAGGTGATTTAGGGGCGCCCTATACACCTTTACTACCCGCACCTAAAGCGCCTTATAAAGCAGATACTTTAGTTATTGAGTCAACCTATGGTGATAAAAACCATCAAGGACGAAAACAACGTACGCAAACCTTAAAAGCCGTGATTGAGCGCGCAGTTGCCGACAACGGTATCGTCCTTGTGCCTGCATTTAGTATAGGCCGTACACAAGAGCTATTATACGAACTTGAACAGCTAATTCATGCCTCAACTAAAAACTCACCTTGGCGCACAATACAAGTAATACTCGACTCTCCGATGGCGGCTAACTTTACTCAGCAGTATCGAAAATTTAAATATTTATGGGATGAAGAAGCTAAACAAAAAGTAGCCAAAGGCCGCCACCCTCTCGACTTTGAAAACCTCACTACAATAAATACTCATAGCGAGCACTTAGCGATAATAAATTACTTAGCCACCCGCCAAACACCTGCAATTATTCTAGCTGCAAGCGGTATGTGCACCGGCGGAAGAATAGTTAACTACCTAGAGCGATTTTTAACCGACAAAACCACCGACGTACTCTTTGTAGGTTACCAAGGCAGAGGTACTTTAGGTCGTGACATACAAACCTATGGCCCAAAAAATGGCTATGCATTTATAAATAATACCCGCATTAATATTAACGCCAAAATACACACAATAAGCGGCTACAGCGCCCACGCCGATCAAACTGGTTTAATTAAATTTGTAACCGGTATGCGCAAAAAGCCCCGCTATATAAAAATAGTCCACGGCGATGATGACGCTAAAAATGCACTCGCTACAAAATATAGAGAAGTACTGGGAGATGATGTAAAGGTTGAGATTGGGAAGTGAGGAGACAAATTCGAGGTTCGAGGTTCGAGGTTCGAGGTTCGAGGTTCGAGGTTCGAGGTTCGAGATATTTAAAAACCTTGCGGTTATATCGCAAGGTTTTTTATTCACGTAGGCGGGAGTTTACCTCGCGCAGAGTTTTGGTTCGAGGTTTTAGGTGCTTAAATCGTCGCCCGTAACCCGTCGCCCATGAACATAAACCAAACCTGCGCGGCATAAAGCCCCGCCTACGTCTAATCCAAACACCGTGCTTGGCTTAATCTCTACCTTATACCTAGAACCTTTGTCTTTAACCAGACACGAAATAAAACCGCTGCTACACCAGTCAAACTTAACCCGTTCCTCGTCGCCCGTAACTCGTACCTCGCAGCCCGTCGCTCGAAGCCCGTATACTTAAGGCTTAAACGATATTTTAATCACTACCAAATAAATCACGCGTATAAACTTTATCAGCAATATCAGCCAGTTCATCAACCATACGGTTTGATAAAATAACATCTGAAAGCTGCTTAAATTCATTTAAATCTTTGATTACCCGAGAATGATAAAACTCATCAGCATCAAGTACGGGTTCAAAAACAACAACTTCAATTCCTTTTGCTTTAATGCGCTTCATAATACCTTGAATGGCAGAGGCTCTAAAGTTATCCGAACCCGACTTCATAACTAACCGATAAACACCGACAACCTTTGGTTTACGATTAATAATTGATTCCGCGATGAAATCTTTTCGTGTTCGATTCGCATCAACAATGGCGCCTATAATGTTGTTAGGAACATCTTTGTAATTTGCTAATAACTGTTTGGTATCTTTAGGTAGGCAGTAGCCACCATAACCAAATGAAGGGTTATTGTAATGGTTACCTATGCGAGGGTCTAAACCAACCCCTTGAATTATTTGTTTGCTACTTAACCCATGTGCCTCAGCATAACTATCAAGTTCATTAAAGTAAGCCACTCGCATTGCTAAGTACGTATTAGAGAAAAGCTTTATCGCTTCAGCTTCTGTTGAGTCGGTAAATAACACCTCAACGTCTTGCTTTATAGCGCCTTGCTTAAGTAAACCTGCAAAAGTTGCTGCTCGCTCGCTTTGCTCACCCACTACAATACGTGACGGATACAGGTTATCGTAAAGCGCCTTACCTTCACGTAAAAACTCAGGCGAAAAGATAATATTATTACAATTAAACTTATCTTTAATAGACTGAGTAAACCCAACCGGCACCGTTGATTTAATAATCATTGTCGCATCAGGGTTTATAGCTAATACGTCTGCAATTACAGCTTCAACTGAGCTTGTATTAAAGTAATTGGTTTGTGGATCGTAATCTGTGGGAGTAGAAATAATTACATACTCAGCATCAACATAAGCAGCTAGTTTATCTGTGGTTGCTGTAAAATTTAGATCTTTACGCTTTAGAAAAAGCTCAATTTGCTCATCAATGATCGGAGATTGCTGATTATTTAATAATTCAACTTTATGCTCATCAATATCAAGCGCCATAACCTCATTATTTTGCGCAAGCAACATTGCATTTGAAAGGCCTACATAACCTGTACCAGCTACAGCTATCTTCATTTTATATTTATCCTATACTTACAGTGCTCTAGCGTTTAAACCTCAAAGAATATACACGCTTTAGTCATAACTTTTTTATATAATCTCTAGAGTAAAGAGGTTACTTTCGAAATACTGCCCGCCACGCATAAAAACAAAAACATTTAGCGGCTAAAAATATATTTAGGTTTTCAATATCGCGATAAATACTCCATTGACGCATTATTTTTTTTAACTTATTTCTAGAGATCGAGTCGGGTAATATTCGGTATTGAGTTAACACTTTAGGGAATAAATAAGCTTTATTACCAGTTTTTAAAAGCTTTAACCATAGTGCATAATCTTGCCCAGTTCTCAGTAGTGGCATGAACAAGTCGCTAAATGCACTACGCCTAAGTATTACTGTTGAACACCCCATAGTCGCTTTTTTACGTAGCTGATCAGCATAAGAAAAAGCACGTTCTTGCGTAGCATCAACCACTTTATTAAGTCTTTTACTATCACCATCGATAAGTTCATACGCAGTAAAAGAAAAATTAATTGCATCGTTATTTTGCATAAATGCAATCTGCTCATTTAACTTATTTGGCAGCCATAAGTCATCACTATCGACAAAAGCGATAAACTCTCCAGTTACATTAGCTAGCGAGACATTTCTACTAACAGCCGCACCGCTATTAACTGCATTTTTAAAGACAGAGACTCTATTATCATGCCTTGCTATATTTTCTAAAATTTCTAGGGATGAATCTGTCGAACAATCATCTGTAACTAACCACTCCCAATGCGGGTAGTTTTGCTCTTTTATTGCATTGTATACACTTTCTATATAAAGAGCTGAATTATAGGTTGCGGTAATAATTGAAACCTTTGGAATACCTGTACTCATTTATAATTCCATAAAAATTATTTTAGTTTAAAGAAACCTTTAACCGAAAAAACTAAAGCTGAAAAAAAATCGGTGAACCGGACTTCTTTTTTTATTAACCTTTTAACATAAAAAGCAAACAATAAAGGGGCGCCAAAAAGCCCAAATACTCTACGAAAAATAGCCCCTTTAGCACTATTAGCTAAATCATTACTAAAGTCCCCACCAGAAGTAATTTCTCGATGAATCGATGTAATTATAGGCACAAAGCATCCTTTACCTCCCTTATTCAAAATATCAGCAAGAAAAATATTTTCTTCACCTGACTTATGAGTAGCTCCGAGGCCAAACCGAGTATCAAAGGCAACACCTTTATTAATGACGTTATCTCGTTTGATAAAAATCTCAATTGAGCTAACTCTCATAATGCTCATTCGATTATGAACAAACTCAGAAAGTGAATACTTCTTACGAACTTGTGTCTCATCCATTGCATATTTGGTTGTAATGAAGTCATCTTCGCTGTTTTCTAACCTATCAAAGGCTTTAATTACCCCCTCAGGAGTTACCTCAATATCATCATCCGTTAACCAAATTAAATCAGCATCAGATGAAAGAACACCTAACATGCGGCTTCTAGCTAAACCCCGATCTGAAGAGTAAATAATTGAATAAGCTTGTTCGCACTTATTATCAAAACTCTGATGCGCCACTTCAAAAAGCTGACAAACAATAGTTGAGCGAATATTTGTTTTTAAGTAACAATCCTCAGCTAAAGAGACTGCTTTTTCTAGCTGGCTATATACTGTTGATATAACTAATTCTTTTTTCATTTTTAATTTCATACTTATTAAAAATAAGGCTAATTTTAATGTTTTCGACTAGTACCACTAGTGACCACATTAAAAATAAAATTTACCTAAAATGTTGTAAGGAGTGTATTGCTCTGAATTAGTCATAGTAAAAACAAAAAACATAACAATTAGCGATAACAATAATAAATATAGGGGCTTACCTATTCCTTTGAATATTCGCATTAAATAAGTAAGCAATACAATATTAGAAATGTTAAATATAATCACAAATCTGTCACTTAAGTCTTCAAATTGTAACAGTAGAATGCTAAATATTAAGCCTATAAAGCTTAAATTAAAAAATACATGGTAATATTCAAAACGCTTTGCAAGTCGATCATAAAAGTATAATAAAGCAAAAAACATCAATGGTTTCTCAACAAATGAGAACGAGAATGGCTTAGCCTCACCAGAGGCAACATACGACTTAAAAGCGAAAAAGATGACGTTAGAGCTAGGTAACGAATCAGCAATAATTTTTATTATATTTATACTTTGTAAGAGCACAGCACTGGCTAATATAAATAAAAATGTACGCGCTCTAAATTGCTTATGTACAAAGAAATATAAAGGCAGTACCACAATAAGACTAACGTGAAATGTAATAGCCAGCGCATTTAATAGATAATAATAAATTGCGTTTCTGGATTTTATATACTGAATGGAATATAAAAAAATTGCGACAGCAATACCTTGGCGCAAAAATATCATATTGAACTGAAAGTACCCATACCTCATGTACAATAACAAAGAAAGGATCGTCATTGGGGTATAAATAGAAGCACTTTTATACGTTACACCGATTGTCACCAGCGCGGTAAAAACTAAGAAAAAGTTAAAATCGTCAAAAATAGAGTGAATTATAAAGTTATATAGTAAATAACCCTTTTCCAAGCGTGCATTATTTGCAAAATAGGCAAATAGATTAGAGAGGTGCTCCGGCGCATCATAAAAAACCTGATGGTATACCTCCCAATCAGGCTTAGCCCCCACTTCATGCCTTAAACCAGCAAATAAAGCGAGCGTAACCACAACTAAATATCCAATAAAGCTGTAGTCACGTTTAGTTACCGACAAGTATGAAAAAAGAGCAACGATACTCGTAAGAATAAGGTAAATCATTTAAATCGAGCCACTATTTATCTAGCTCAAGCTCTGAAATTAACTTCTCATATAATGAATGTTTATCAAACACTGTATTTTTATCTAAGCCATCTCTTCTTAGCTGCTCATTCCACAAGTGCAACGCTTTGGCACCACTGAGATCAACATCATGCTCACAAGGGAAAAAAATCTGCTTCCAATCATTAGAGCCAACCGGGTAATAACACTCAATAGGGGCAGCATAATTTAACAGGTTATCTTTTTTTACAAAACCAGTTAATGCCTTAGGACCTGTGACTCCCCATGGTAAATAAGAAAAGTCAGAACGCCCCCATGTTCTACCAATAAGCTTTCTAATTAAAAACTTAAACGTATCCCAGCGAGTAAATACAAACGGGTTGTTACAGTACTTGCTTAAATTAGCGAATAATTTATTGCCCGCTTTTTTAGTACCGATCACTGCATTATTGATATAACTTTCATTTTCAAAGCCATAATCAAGGTCGTTTTCAATATAGAATGGAGATAAACAAATTACATCCATGTCTACCCAGTAGGTGTTGCTGCACTTTGAGAGCATTTCGTAACGAAAATGATTAGCAAACCCAGCGTAGCTACCTTTACCTTTTCCGGTTACTGAACCATATGTAAAAATCTTTTCTTTAGGTAATATTAGGTTAGCATCAAGTACTTCAACACCCTCAGGTATATTCAATACTTCATCATAAGTATATAGGTACACTTTATGGCCTGCGCGTAAAAAAGAGGTCAAACACACTCTTTCCAGTCTAGATAAAGCCCCACCTATCCATAATGATCTAATTTCTGCTAGCATTTATTTTTACCTATTTTCATATATTGGTTCCTTGGTCCACAGTTTAATCTAACTTAAAAACACTAAACCCTTTAACATCCGCGTCATTATCTCGTATAAAAGTACGCTCTTCAATAAACTTAACCACTAACATTAGAAGCCAGTGACGTAGTTTGGGTCTGTTGACCTTTCAAGGTTACATTTGCAGCAGTCTGCTTGGTATTTAGGCAAGGCAGAGCCTATGTGGTGTGGTTGTTCCCCATAAATAGGCGATAACACAGCATCAATGCCAAACAGGCGCTGCCCGAAGGGTTCAGCCTAGGGGCAATTAACTCTTTGTTACTCGGTTTTTACTGAGTCCACTAGGTTACAAACCTCGCGCCGCGATTAAACTGCCCCTAGATTGAACAAATTTCAATCCGCAAAGGTAAATAGAACCTTGTATTTACAAACATATAAATTGATTTAAATGTACAAGGTAAATAAAACCTACTGACTCATTTTACGACATATAAAAGATTTAATTTCCCAAAGCTCACTTCTAAAAAAAAGTAATACACTTAGTAATATAACAAACCAAAACAACATAAACTGAATACTAAACATTTGTGCATATAAACTATTTAAAACAGCGCCAAACACTAATACTGTAGAATACAAATACATGCTTTTTCGTGGTATTGGTCGCCAAACATAAATAGCAAACTCAGTTCTCATAATGAAGAAAACCCAAAAGGATACACAGGTGCTCACAGCAGCTCCTGCAGCACCATAAATAGGAATGAGCCACCAGTTACCTAACAAATTAATCACAAACGCAATACATGCCGCCAGCATTGCAAAACCAGAGCGACGCGTTACCCCAATACCTACTACCGTTGTCTCCGATAACGTATAGAGTAATGGGTATCCTAAGCACGAAAGTAAAATCCATTGAACGGGTTTATAAGCATCAGGAAGAATATAAGTAACTATCCATGAAAGCAGTCCCGACAGACTAAACAGCACAATTACAGCTAATAAGACAAAGCGATTTACCTTCGCTATTTTATCAAGGTTCTCGCCTTTTGCAGCCCACTTATAAACAGTCGGAGCCCACACAGTTGAAAAAATACTTTGAAAAATAGTTGCTGACGCAGCAAAGCTTACCGCCACAGAATACAAACCGAGTTGCTCAAAGTTAGATAACTCCTTCAATAATATCTTATCGGTTGCCGTTAACCCCCAAAAAGCCAAGCCTCCAAAAATAAGTGGCATGCCAAACCTCAACAACTGCATCAAATAAGCATAATTTACTTTTTCAGAAATTCCCTTGAGCCACTCATCACGGGTATTCCAAACAAAAATTACACAAACAAATAAAATAGCCGAAACATTAGCTAACAGTAAGTTTGTAATTGTGTTATTAACCGATAAAACAACGTAGCTACCGATAATGATAATCAGTAATAATTTTGGCAGCACTTGACTCATTGAAAAGGCTAATCCCTTTTCATTCATGCGTAAAATAAGTGATAAAAACCGCGAAATAAAACTCGACAAAATAACCAAAGCAACTAGCAAGCTTAAAAACTGACTATCTATATCAAACAGCCAACTAGAGATAATATTATCCATGCTCAGCAATACACTAAGTGTCAGTGTTAATAATACTAAGCCTGGTAAAATAGCCACTTTAAATAAGGCGGGTTTGCTTTTTGTCTCGTGAAACTCCCTTACGTAAGCTTGATCTAATCCCAAGCTAAACAGCAAAGTGCTAAAGCTTATCACTACATTAAGCATGGCTAAACGGCCAATGTCTTGTTGTGAAAAAATCCATGTGATGACAGGCAGGGTTATAAAACTAAGAAGTGCTCCTCCTAACGGCCCTAAGGCAAACGCTGCGATTTTTTTAGGAGTCATAACCAACCTTTACTATAATGTTTGCCATTAAATAAGCCAAATCGACATTGTTTATAATGCGCACTCAACCAACTTCTTTGTTTTATCAATAATTGAAGCTCTTCCCCAGATCTCAAATAAACGCTGTTGGTTATTTAAAATCTGCTCAGGTGTTAGTTCAGCTAAAAAGTCTGCAGAGCTAATCTCTTCTAAGCAAAACACAAAAAAGCCATGTTCTTTTAAAAATGAATACAACAGATTGCTCTTATCTAGGTACACTTTTGCGCCTAAATTTAGTAACACAATAATGTTACCCACACCTTGTTGCCTTTTATGCGGCATAACAACACACGAACATGATGAAATAAGTTGAGTGTAATCATCAAATGGCATAAAACTGTCAAGCGCTAAAACATCTCCAGGAAAATGCTTATGGGCATACTCTTTTATAAAAGCGCCATAATTTTTATTACCGTAGCTCAAAGGTATAATGAGTTTTGATAAAGGCGCATCAATCTGCGATAGCAAATCAATGCCATCTAGATGATTACAAGAAAGCGTTGCGCTGTTGCCTAATAATATGTTTTTTCCACAAAGTTCACTGCTACCCTCTTTTGCCCAGTTATCCTGCATGGTTCCATAATTCCAATCCATCAGTTTTGGTTTGTGCTTTGTGGGCCATTTAATAGCTTTATACTCGTTTGTTAATACAGGACAAAATATATCAATTCGCTGCATCATTTTTATTTTTTGTTTTTTTAAGCGATATTGTAAAAATATCAAACGCTTAATTATTCCTTTAAATTCAGCTATAAACCCCTTAACCGGCTTTATGGCTTTATCATTCATGATCTGCTGAGTTTTATCACTAAACATCTCGTATTCATTATCAAAAATAAAATCATAATAGTCATAACCAAAACCCAACCAAATGACTTTAATATTTTTAGGAATATTCACTTTATATACAAATAAAGAATGAAACACGACAACATCTACATCAGTCCAAAATTCACTTTTTCGCGACGCTTTATCCAAAGTTTGTTTATTAATTATTTTTTTATTGTCAAACTTAACATGTTTAATCGTATTGTGTTTTTGTACAAGTAATAGGCTGTTTTTTTTAGGGTAAGCCATTTCAAAAGCATTTAAGCCCATATCAATAAACTTTTCATCTGCCGACAAATGCAATATTTTTTTCATACTTCCTAGGTTCTATTGATCGTTCAAGGTTAAATTCACAGCCGTCAGATTGGCATTTGTGTGGTTATTCCCCATAAATAGGCGATAACGCTATAGTTAATAACAAACAGGCGCTGCCCGAAGGGTTCTCCCTAGGAGTTATTTACTCTTTGTTGCCTACATGAATGTGGATAAGAGGCGAGAGCAAAACACAAAACTTTACCCAGCTTTACTTAGCCCAGCGACTTGTAACACTCGCACCATTAAATGAACCCCGCACCTAACTGCTTGGTACATTCTTTTCTAAGTTCAACAACTTCGTTTTTCTCTTTTTAATGACTTTGGCAGGGCACCCTGCAACAATATCAAAATCATTCACACTGTTAGCAACTAAAGACAGCGCTCCAACAGCAGCTCCTTCTCCAAGAGTAACTCCTGGTAAAATAACGCTGCCTGAACCAACAATGACATGCTTGCCTAAAAAAACAGGTGATTTTTCTACATTAGTTAATTGCTCTGGCACCATAGGGTTTGTCATAAACTCGCCGCTATAATCATCACTTGCACTATAAATAGAGACTCGTGATGAAATGTTACAAAAATCACTCAGCGTAATTTTTTCTGCACCAATCAAGGTGCTAAAAACGGCAATATGAATATAGTTGCCAATATCTATTCCACCTGCTCCCGCGGATAAAACAACAAAGTCGTCTATTCTTACATTATCGCCAATCGCAATACCTTGAGCACCATAAATACTGGCTTTATCCGATATTCGTACATTTTTGCCGATTGATTTAAAGCCCACCTCTTTAAGTTGCTGCTCAGATAAAATAGCCACTATGTTGGCTCCTTTATTATTTTTTTAAGCAGTTGCGTAACTACAAGTACATCATCAACACTCATATGCGCATGTAAAGGTAGACAAATGGCTCCCTTAGAGATTTTTTGGCTGTTCTTGCAGCCAAAGCTCTTTTGGTCGCTATAAGCTAAATCTAGGGAGGGTGTAAAATATCGTCGACTCTGAATATCATGCGCTGCGAGAGTTTCAATAACGCGCTTTTGCAATTGCTCATCTGCAATATAAATTGGCATGTAGGCACCATTTATACTTGCTTGCGATAGCCACTTAGGGAGAGTTAAGTAATCTTTTAATTCATCGCAATACAAAGTAAATAACGTAGCTCTATGTGCAATTATTTCATCTATATCATCAAGCAATGTTAAGCCTACAGCGCATTGGTACTCATTTAACTTTGCGTTTATGCCAGGCTCACCTAAAGTACCGCCGGCTTGTATGCCAAAATTAATAAGTTGTTTCGCCTTCTCATAATCTGCTTTATGTTTAAAAATAATAGCACCACCTTCAACAGTATGAAAAACCTTGGTAGCATGAAAACTTAATGTACTCGCATCGCCAAAACTTAATACCGATTGCTCACCCACTTTTACAGCAAATGCATGAGCGGCATCATAAACCACCTTTTTACCATGGCACTTTGCCACACGAGCAATCGCCTCAACATCACACGGATTGCCGTAAACATGTGTCGCTAAAACACCGTCATAGCTGCTGTTGTGTTCAAAAGCGTCATTGAGTGCATTAGGGCATAAGTTATAACTTTGCGAATCAATATCACTAAAGGCAACATCAATACCTTGCCATAGTAACGAACTGGTTGTGGCTACAAAGCTAAAGGGCGTTGTAATAGCTGATTGTATTCCTAATACTTTACAAGCGACTTGAATAGCTAACGTGCCATTAGACACCAACAACAGGTTTTCAACACCTAGGTAAGCTTCTAAGCGTTGTGTTAATTGCTGATGTAATGGGCCAAAATTGGTGTACCAACCGCTTTCATTTACCTGTTTTAAGTATTGAGTTAGCTTACTTAAATCTGGGCTAAGTGGTTTATTAAGTGCAATGCTCATAACTAGTCTTTTATAACGTCTATTAAATACTGTCCATAACCATTTTTTAATAATGGCTGTGCTAAGTCGATTACTTGTTGTTCGGTTAACCACTTATTGCGAAATGCAATCTCTTCTAAACACGCTACTTTATAGCCTTGGCGCTTTTCAATGGTTTCAACAAATTGTGCTGCTTCAAGTAAGCTCTCATGTGTTCCTGTATCTAGCCAAGCAAAACCGCGGCCTAGCATTTCAATATTTAACTTATTTTTTTGTAAGTAAAGCTCATTGAGGCAAGTAATTTCGAGCTCCCCCCGCACTGATGGCTTAACTTGTTTCGCAAGCTCTACAACCGAGTTATCATAAAAGTACAACCCTGTTACCGCATAATGCGACTTTGGCTTAATGGGTTTTTCTTCTATTGAGATTACTTTTTGGTTTTCATCAAACTCAACAACACCAAAGCGCTCAGGATCTTTTACTTGATAACCAAAAACAGTGGCTCCGTTACCATTTTTCGCATTTTCAACAGCATGCTTAAGTTTTGGAGAAAAGCCTTGGCCATAAAAAATATTATCACCAAGCACTAAGCACACATCATCATTATCAATAAACTCTTCGCCCAAAATAAAGGCTTGTGCCAAACCATCTGGACTTGGTTGTACCGTATAAGTAAGTTCAACACCATAACGCGAGCCATCGCCTAATAAGCGTTTAAATGAGTCACTATCTTCAGGTGTCGTAATAATAAGTATTTCTCGTATACCAGCTAGCATTAAAACCGATAACGGATAATAAACCATTGGTTTATCATATATTGGTAGTAACTGCTTAGACACCCCCATAGTAATAGGGTAAAGCCTAGTCCCACTGCCACCGGCTAAAATAATTCCTTTCATAGTGTTTCACCTGTAAAGCGTAAAGTGTTAGGTGTTGTTAAGTGTGAAGTGCTAAGTGCTAGGTGTGAAGCGTTTTTATTCTTCCCACTTCTCTCGTCGCTCTTCAACTTAGAGTGTGAAGTGTTAGGTGTGAAGCGTAAAGTGTTTACACTCTTACTACTTCCCTCTTCACTTTTAGCATCTCTCTCTTCGCTCTTCACACTCAATACCTTACAATTAATTATCATTATTCTTTCCTTGCTTTTAGGCTGTTAATTAAACCACCCAATTGAGCAAAAATGTTTTCTATTAATTCTGAAGTTTCTTTATTCAATGGTGCAAACCCTAAACGATTCGCTATTTTCAGTTGGGTTTGTACTTCACTTAATGACCCTCTAGCAATGTATAAAAAGCGAATAAAGTCGGCATCACTTCCCCTTGCCGCCCCTTCTGCTATATTGCTAGGCACGGATACAGCAGCTCTGCGCAGCTGGTTAATTAAACCAAATCTTTCATCACTTGGATAGCTAGCTGTTTCTCTATAAGTTACTTCAACTAAATCCATACTAAATTGCCAAGCTCTTAAGTTTTCGTGATTGCGCATAGTTCCTCCCTTCACTTTTGATTCTGAGGTGCGAAGTGTGAGGTGTTAAATGCGGTTTTACCCTTCCCACTTCACTCTTCACATTGTGTGAAGTGTGAAGTGTTAGGTGTGAAGTGTGGTGGTTTTACCCTTCCCCCTTCACTCTTAACCCTTAACCCTTAACCCTTAACATTGTGTGAAGTGTAAAGTGTTAGGTGTGAAGTGTGGTGGTTTTACCCTTCCCACTTCATTCTTCACTCTTCACTCTTCATTCTTCACTCTTCACTCTTCACTCTTCACTCTTCACTCTTAACCCCTAAACGCTCTCGCTGATAGTTACCACTTTGTACATTTTCACACCATGCTTGATTATCTAGGTACCACTGAACGGTTTTACGAAGCCCAGTTTCAAAGGTTTCAATGGGATTCCAGTTGAGCTCTTTACTCATTTTCGATGCATCGATAGCATAGCGCCTATCGTGTCCAGGACGATCAGCTACATACGTAATAAGAGAAGAGTAAGTTGTTAGGGGCGCTCCATCTTTACACTTCACACCTCTCGCTTCACTCGGTACTAACTCATCGAGTATTTCACAAATAGTGGTAACCACTTCAAGGTTAGTTTTCTCATTATGACCACCAATATTATACGTTTGCCCAACTTCCCCTTGGGTTGCAACATTAAATAAAGCACGGGCGTGATCTTCAACATATAACCAGTCTCGAATCTGAGAACCATCACCATAAATAGGTAATGACTTACCCTCTAACGCGTTTAAAATAACGAGTGGTATTAGCTTTTCAGGAAAATGGAATGGGCCATAATTATTAGAACAGTTAGTAATAACAACGGGTAAACCATAAGTACGCTGCCATGCCCTTACCAAATGATCAGAGCCCGCTTTACTGGCAGAATATGGGCTACTTGGTGCATAGGCTGTTTGCTCAGTAAATAAAGGTAAATTATGTGAAGTGTTAGGTGTTAAGTGTGAGGTGTTTTCACTCTTCACACTTTCCGCTTCACTCTTTCCATCGTTCACATCATCAGGATGGGGTAAATCACCATACACCTCATCAGTAGAGATGTGATGAAACCTAAACGACTGCTTTTGCGTTTCTGGTAATGTATTCCAGTAGTCTTTTGCTGCCTCTAGAAGCGTATATGTACCAACAATATTAGTTTTAATAAACTCACCAGGGCCATCAATCGAGCGGTCAACATGAGACTCAGCGGCAAGGTGCATTATAATATCTGGCTTATGGGTATTCAGAATTGCATCAACATGTGCGCGTTCGCAAATATCGGCCTGAACAAAAGTGTAACGCTCAGAGCTGTCAATACTTTTTAAAGACTGAAGGTTACCTGCATAAGTGAGTTTATCTAAGTTAATAACTTTATGAGGCGTCTCGTTTATTAAAAAACGGACAACAGCACTGCCAATAAATCCAGCGCCACCGGTAACAAGTATCTTCATTTTTAACCTTTATACTATTATAAATACCCAATGCACCACTTAAAAAGCGCATTATTTAAATCATATACCACTCGCTTAAATTAAACTTTATGCGTGTTTCTTAAAAAGTTTCGAGTGAGTACAACAACAACGCCGAACATTATGCCAAGTAATAACCCTAACACCGCTATTAATGCACGTTTAGGCTTATACTTTTCTTCTGAGGCAATAGCAGGGTCAATCGTTTTAAATACATATTCTGTTCGAACGTTAGCAAACATAATGGTTTTTGCTTGTTCTTCTACTAGCCCATAAAGTACTGCTCTGATATCGGCTATTTTGGTTTGCTCTATTTGTTCTGATAAATATTTAATACTTTTATCTGCCTCAAGCACATCCCGTTCTTTCATTGTTTGGTTAATATCTGCAATTAACCAATCAACCCATTGCTTTGCAACGTGTGGCGATAAGTGCTCAACAGAAAGCGTTACCATACCAGTATCTTTATCTGATGTTGTCGCCACTATTTCTTTAAATTTTTTATATGCTTCTTGCATTGAGGGCTCAGGTTTAAATGGAGGCTCTACTTCACGCACCCATTTTTTTTCGCTTGGTAAGTATATTTCTTCATCATAGGTAAGCGTATTTGTTTCTCTTTCCCACGTTTTGGCAGCCATTAACTCGGGTAATACTCGATGCTGCTGAATAAAGTAACTTATAAATTTACGTGAATTAAGCACCTCAAGCGCGAGTTGTGTTTTATCAATTTCGCCCCCAGCACCTAAATTAACCCCCGCTAAACTCGCTAACCCACCAAATTGACCCGACAGTGCCCCTAATCCACCTGACTGTCCTTGCTCTGCGGGTGCTAATAATGCCTGAGACTGATATATGTTAGGCTGATAAAGTGCAAAAGCTACCCCCGCTACTGTAAAACACGCGGTAATAACCATAATAAGAATTTTACTTTTCCATAAAA
Source organism: Pseudoalteromonas sp. APC 3224 (assembly GCF_030407535.1). Classification (GTDB taxonomy): domain Bacteria; phylum Pseudomonadota; class Gammaproteobacteria; order Enterobacterales; family Alteromonadaceae; genus Pseudoalteromonas. The sequence goes on from NZ_JASDDF010000008.1 coordinate 77,133, forward strand.
TCAAAAAAAACGCATACAAGTCAATTTCGTCATCCGTTAAATCTTGCGTTGCAATACGCTGATTAGCTTGCGGTGCCTTTTTTAAATTATTATCCATATAATGAAATCTCACAAAACAAAACAGTGGCGCAGTGTAGCAAACAACGCAGAGGTTGTGAATTTTCAATTGTAGAGGTAACTGTAAATTTAGAATGGTGAATGGTGAATGGTGAATGGTGAATGGTGAATGGTGAATGGTGAATATTAATTAAAAGTTTAGTGTTAGACTAAATATTTAAAATTAAACATAAAAAAAGCGAGCCTAAGCTCGCTTTTTATTAATTAGCTTTTGCTAAATCGATATTAGTAAGTTAATACGCGATCTTGTGAAGCTTTGTGGTAGTAAACACCTTTAACACCAATGTTACCTGATGGAGCGTTAACAACTACGTTTACGTGTGCGTTACCTTTAACACCTGATTCAGCAGCAAAAGCAGCAACTTCAGCGCTGATGTCTGTTACTGAGTTAGCAGTTGCAGCTTGAGCAAGCTCTTTAGAGTAAGTCATGCCACCAGCTTTAAGCGTTACAGTGATAGCACCTTCAACAGAACCACGGTTAGCAACAGTGATAGACTGTGCGTATTGTGAACCGAAAGGCATAAGTTCGATGTCATCTGTAGAACCGTCTAAAGTCCAAGAACCAGCAGAAGCTGTAGCAAGGGTAATTGTAGTTGTAGCATCTGCAACTGATGAATCAACTGTAAACGACTGAGGAGCTGTAATTACTGATCCACCGTTTGTTTGACCAACAACATTGAACTGAACTGTAGAAGTTGCTGCAGGTAATGTAGCATCCTTAATAGTTAATGTAGTTAGGCCAGCATCAACTGAAAGTACAGGAGAGCCGAAACCAGTTGTAGTTAAAGCATTTGCAAGTTCAGCAGCTTCAACAACACCATCAGCATCACCACCATTAGCAGCTAGATCGTAATCCGCAAGGTAAGAGAAGTTACCTTTAATTACATGCTCTTCTTTAGTAAGAGTAAGTGCGTCTACTGCAGTTGAGTCATTTGTTGCAGCTAGAGTAAGAGTATCGTTAAGGCCTGAAGAAAATTCCGCGCGACCTTTACCAGTAGCAACTACACCGTCAAGCTTAGTAACAGTATATTTTACTTGGTTAACATATTGAGCTACTTCAACAGCTTTAGAAGTGTCGTAGTTACCAATTAAAGGGTTAACTGAAATTGCTTTTGAAGCAAAAGTAACTTTTTGCTTGTCTGATGGAGTACCTGAAAGAAGGTCAAAACCAGCAATTGTTATATCATCAGCCTTAGCGTGGTCATTTTGTGATACACGGAAACGAGCCGTATTGCTATCTGAAAAATCTACGAAATCAAATACAGCTGGATTAGTACCTTGCGTAGAAACAGCTGTAGGTGTTGAAGTTGTATCAAATTTAGCACCGGCAACAGTAACAACTAACAAGTCATTTGTAATGTAATCGCTAGCTGGGTTTAAAGTAATAGTACCTAAGTCAGCTGCAGATACTTTACCTGCGTTTGCAGTAGTAGCATTACCTTCAATTGAGATATTGTTTACTGCAGAAACACTGATAGCACCTGCGTTAGCAACACCAGCAACACTAGCGCTAATAAAGTTTTTTTAAACATTTTTTATTCTCCGAGTTTCATGAAACAGGAACTTTCATTGTTCCCTATAAAAGTATATTGGCTGACCATGCACCGTAGGCCGTCACCTAAGTGACTACTAGTCATACCAAGAGTTAGTCTAAACATTGTTAGTTTATTGTCAAGCAATTAACTTATTTAAAACTAATGCATTTATGTTACCGCTTTATGACACTGCCAGCAAGGTTTTTAACACCTTTAAAATCAGCAGGTTAACAATTAACACAGTAGATATAAAATCAACTATTTATTATATAACATATACTTACAATTATAGGTACATGGATATACAAACATTAAACTATGCGCTGCAGTTTAATAACAACCATAAAAAAAACAATAATACTAAAGGATTGTTTTTCATAATTATTTACGCTTTTTTTACATAAATTAGAGTAAAAGCTTTAGTTTGGTTGTTAATGGTGAAGAGGGATGAGTAAAGGGTTAAGGGTGAAACACTGAAAAGTAAAGCGTGAAGCGAAAAGGGTTAAGAGTAAAAACCACATCTTACACCTCACACTCGAAAGTAAAGCCTGAAGCGCAAAGAGTGAAGGGTAAAACACCACACTTCACACCTCCCTCTTTACACTTAACAAAATGTTAAGGGTTAAGAGTAAAACACTGAAAAGTAAAGCGTGAAGGGGAAACACCACACTTTACACTTCACACCTCACACTCCACACCTCACCCTTCACGGCGTGTCACTTCTCCTCAACATCCGACAGCTTTAACTCGCTCATCCCTTGTTTAAATTGACTGTATACACTTTCCCACTCAGCGGTTGAATCTACAATACGTGGGGTCACCAAAACAACAAGTTCTGTTTTATTAGTATTATTATCAGTGCCATCAAATAAACGACCGAATATTGGTATACTTGAAAAAAACGGTACGCTGCGATCGCTTAAGGTGCTGTTTTCACTTATAAGCCCGCCTAACATTATAGTTTGACCATTACCGGCTATGACTTCGGTTTTTAAGCTACGCTCAAAAATAATCGGGTTGCCCTCAGCACCGCTGCTACTGGCTTGGTTGCTTATTTTTTGGGTTATCTCCATTAATACCACCCCTTGGGCATTTACCGTGGGGGTAACTTGTAAGTCTATACCGGTTTCTAGGTACTCTACCGAAGTGCGCGAGCCATTAACAGGATCGGTAATAATATCGCCCACAATAGGAATGCGGTTACCCACAGTAATACTTGCTTGTACGCCATCGCGCACAGCAAGGCTTGGGCGTGAAAGCACATTTACGTAGGTATCTTTTTGTAATAAATTAAACTCTAATTTACCTGCTGTACCACTTAACACATAGGAAAGCCCAGAGCCGCCATTTTCAAGATTGAATCCGCCCTGCTTACTAGCTCCCTGATTGGTAAGGGCAAACTCAACGCCTTGCTTAAACTCATCGGTAAGGGTGACCTCCGCTATCATCATTTCTAGCACAATTTGCTTTGGCATAATATCAAGGCGCTTGATCATGGGTAATAAATTGCGATAATCATCACCCGTGGTATAAAAAATTAACGCGTTTGAGCGCTCGTCAACCACCATTTTCATACCATCGGCATTTACCGATATATTACGCTTAACTTTGTTTGAGTTATTACTATTGACTTGGTTATTTTGGCTTGTAGCAGAGGTGCTGCTAGTTAATGCTTTTGAAGCACCGCCACCTAACAACATTTGTAAGCTTTCACCTAGATCGGTTGCTCTTGAAAACTCAGGGTTAAATACAAAATATTGCTCTTGATTACCATCTGCTGGTTGGTCAAGTTGTTTAGCCCAATAAAGTGTACGCTGTATAAAACGTTTATCGTTAGTAAAAAATACCATGGTATTAGTACGCTCTATAGGCACGATAGATACAGCTTGTTCACTTGATGCATTAATACTGACCGATATGCCCTCTTGCTTCATCAAATCTTGTAACTGTTTGCTAAGCTCCTCAACCTGGATAAAAGTAGATTTATACATGCCAATAGAGCGATTTCTAAATAATGGGCGATCAACTAATTGCATAAATTCAAGCGCCTTTATTATATCGCTGCGCTTGCCTTTAAACATAATTGCCTGTTGATCGAACATAGGTCGTGCATCAACTTTAGTTAATTGCTTTATAGTATTCGCTAATGAGGTTTGCATCCCGGCTTTAAAAGGAGCAAGCTGAACTATTTCATTCGAAGTATTGGGTACATCTTCAGGGTTGGCGCCATAACCATAAACCAAATTACTTGATACGCCGTCATCACTTTTATGAATGTAATAAATACCGTCTTGGTAGCGTATTAATATATTACGCTCTCGCAGTATTTGCTCACTTAGCGTAAATAGCTTACGTTTGGTGAGCTCGTCTTGCAGGTTCAGCGTTACCTTATCTTTTGAGTTATTAAGTTGCTCGCCTAAAATGTAATTTACATTAAGTAGCTCACCAAATACGTAATGTAGGTAGTCTTTTACTAATAAACTATCAGCGGTAAGCTTTACACGTTCGGTATTGCTAAACTGATCGGCTAAATTTGCCTGCTCGCTTTGGCTGGTTTTATTATTTGCCAATGGTTCTAAGTACGTTATGCCATGCTGTGCCGCGGTTTTGTTGTTGTCTGGATTTGTTGATTGCGGCTCTTCGTTTGCTTTTACGCTTACAGTAGTATTTTTTTGTAAATACGACGGCGTTGGCGACAAGCCATTATGAGTGGTGCTACAACCGGCCAATACGCCACTTGCCAATAAGCCTAAAATAAGTATTTTACTGTGTTTCATAGTGTTTCCGTGCCGTTTAATAGTCGCGTAGTTAACCACGTTGGTACATTACCAAGGTAATTTGCTGCTTATTTTTGCTCAGTGCAACTTGCGTGTTTGACAATATAGTCAGGGTGTACCCTGCTACGCTTTGCGAGCTAGTATATTTTACCAACTGCGTTTGCTGAGTGTTTATATTTGTTTGCTCAATAAGGGCGTAGGGTGTAGTTGTATAAATCACTGCTTTTAACTTTAACTCTAAATCACCTGCAAACACACTAAGCAGTTCGCCAGCTTGTGCAGCTTGCTTAGCGGCACTTAGCCCTTGTTCTGTTTCTGTGGCGGGTTCAGGCTGGTCGTAATTACTAAATAAACCCGTTAACTGCTGCTTTGCATTTTGTGAAAGCAAGGGCAAGGGCTGTACATTACTAGTTTGCGAATTAAAGCTATTGTTTGCTTGTGGTTCACCTTGTACAAAACGGCTGGTAAAGTCGCTAATAAGTACAAGTAACACTAGGGCAATTACAGCTAATATTAGTTTGTTCATTGCGCCCCCCCTGTACTCGGTGCTTGGTGCATATAAAAAGCTAGCTCTAAGGAGCCGCTCATATTACCAAGTCCGTCGCTTTTCTGCCCTTTTAAATTTATATTTAAACTTTTAAGTTCAGCTTTAGGCGTTTTGCTTTCGAGTAATGTAATGAAGTTAATAAAGTCGCGCATTTTACCTTTTAAGTTTAACCGTAACTGGTGGCGTATTAACTGGTTGCTGGCAACAGTTATACTGGGTAACCAACTACTGGTGTTAATTTGCAGCTGATTATTGGCAATAGTTTGCTCTATTTGTTGCTGCATGGCTAACTTAAATTCGCTTTCGCGTTGATAGTCAACAAATAGGCTATTAACAGCCTTTAGCTGAGCATTAATAGTTTGCTGAGCTTGGTTAATTTGGCTTTGGTTAACAATAACATTTTGCGATTTAACTGCCCGTTTTTGTAAGTTAGCTAATTGCGCTAATTGGCTATTTTGCCAGTCGAATAACGGCACAATTAAAAACTTCAGCGCTATTAATATAACAAGCGCCCCTAAAGCTAACTGATGTTTTGGCTGTTTTAAATCAAACATGATTATTTAGCCTCGCTTTTTGTGTTAGGCATTTGGGGGGTACTTTGATCTTGCAAGGTATTTAAGGTAAAGCTAATTACAAAGCTTTCGCCGCGGCGCTCTTTACGTGAGGGGTAGTCAAATTTAGCGTTATTAGTTCGTGGGTTATTGATTATAATTTGCAAAGCATCGGTAGCCTTATCTGCAGTTCCGCGAATAATATAGCGGTTATCTTCAAAACGTATATTACTAAGCTCTACGGTGGTCACTAATTGTTGTAATACAAAAAATAACGAGCTGGCTAGTCGTTGGTTTTGGGTAAAACCTTGTAGTACGTTCAATTGCTCGTTAGTGGCTTCAAATTGTTCAAGGGTGTTTAAGGCTTGGTTTACGCTGCTTTTGTTTTGCGCTAACTGTGTTTGTACCTTATGAGTTTTATACCCTAAATAAGCACTGGTTAAACCACCATACAGCGCGCATAAAGCAACAACAATTAGGCTCGTTTTTTTAATTAATGCTTTATTAATTACTGACGTTGGCGGGGTAAAAAAAGTAACGATCTGTTTTATAGATTGTTGTTTAAGCCCGGCAATTAACGCTTGTGCGTAATTGGTCGGCTCTTCAATATTTATAATGCGCTTGCAAGGCACGCCAAACATACTAGCAAAACGCTCTGGGCTACTAATGAGTGGGCTTGCCAATGCTGAGTATACGCTTTGCTGATGCTTTGTTACATACATGGCGGCAAAAGCGCGTGCACTTATTACTTGATCTGCCGTTAGAGTATTACTAAGTAATAGAGTTTCTGGCAAGTTTAACCACGCAGCGGGTAGAGGTAAAAATCGCCAGTAAGTTACTTTACTTTGGTCGCTCCCTTGGCTGTTAATAATATAAGCATTGTAACTATGCTGTTCGTTATCAGCACTTTGGTTGTTCATTTTTATTATGCTTGCCAGTTCTTTTTTATTTGTGACTGGATATTGCTCACTGTGCTCTGTGTAATGTTTACGCCCTACAATTTGCAGTAAAGGAGTATTTTTTTGCTCCCCTTCAGTTAGCTGTAAGGTAAATTGCTGCTGAGCATTTAACACTAAGTTATACGGCTTATCGCTGTAGTAAACTACATTGTTGCAAAGCCATTTTTTTATCCATATTGTGAGTTTAGTTTTGATCATTAAATACTCTACTGCGCCTTAACTGCCACTATGTTAACTACAGGGTTGCCTGTTGGTTGCAAATGATAATAAATTTCTTTTTGTATGCGTGCTTCGCCCACTTGTGCATTTAACGTTACTTTAAATAAATTAGACGGATATAAAATAATATCGTCGCTTTCGTTAAAGCCTGTAACTTGTGCAAACTCTCGTACGGTGAGTTGTTTTGCACTGCGCAGCATAATAACATGGCTTGCTACATCTTTTGCTAATAACGCATTTAACAGCGAATTTGGCGCCGTCATGGGGTTAAACGCCCCTTTTTTATACTGCGTTGTATTTGCCCGTAAAGCATTTAATTGTGCTGGTGCTAGCCCTAAATGTATTAGCTCTGCTATGTCGTGTATGGCAGCATGACGCGCTGTTATGTTATTAGGCAGGGAGTCGGTGCGCCCATCTAACTGCTGCCACTGTATAATTTGCCGCGACATTAACTGCGCATCATAATCATTTAGGCCGCTGTAGGTCAATAGCTGGGTTAAGCGTTGTTTGTTAGGGTAATGTAAGTTAAGTAAGCCACGCAAGTCTTGTATTGCAACGCTCACTTGTGGGTTATAACTAAACTCTTCACCGTGAAAGTTCCATTTATTAATCAATGTTTGGTTTTGTGAGTTTTGAGTTTGCTCTGGATCTTTTTGCTCAGTGAGTAACGCATACAGTATATTGGCCTGTGCATTTTGCAGCTCAATATAGGCTTGTGCTTTATCGACCATAAGCGTGGCATTATGTACTTGCTGACGCGCCGATTGAGTAAAGTATAAAGCAAGAATTGAAAGCACAGCCACAATTAGCAATACCTGTACTAGGGCAATACCACGCTGCATCAAAAGTCACCTGTTTGTATATAATTGCCATACCATGTGTTTGACTTTGTATCTAATTGGCTATAAAAAATCAAAGACTGTTGATTTTTAAGCAATGTTACTTTTATTTTTTGTGGCGTGAGTTGTTGGTCTAGTCCTGAATATTTGCTCTGCCACACAGGTTCAGCACCAGATGTTTGCAATGCCATTTGATCAAGGTTTTTCCAGCCGAAGTAAGTTATATTTACCTCATCTAAATTAGTAAGTAATGTTTTTTTATAGGTAAATTCTATATTTTGCTCTGAATTAATAAGTAATAGCTCGCTACCAGATACCGCTTGATAAACCAGATCATACTTACCATTTTTGTTTTGCACTGCGGTTAAACGAAATATTTCTGGGTGCTGGGTATCAATAAGGCCACGTTTGGTCATAGCCAATAAGCTTTTATCGTCACCTACAAAAAACATTTCTGGGCGACCTTTGTTATTTTTAATTAAATAAGGCTCAACACTATCAAGCGTTGCTTGTAACAAATACACCGCTTTAGTTTGCGCTATGTTTTGCTCAAAACTACCCAGCTCTTTATTCCATCGCGATGCTAATTGCATATACACGTAGTTGCCAGTAAACATAAGCATCGAAAGCAAAGTAACCGATATTAGCAGCTCAATAAGCGTAAAGCCGTGTTGTTTACGCATCATGCCAGCTCACTTCGTTAAAGGTATAATTTTTTACTATGCCATGGCTATTTAGGGTTAGAGTGACTTGCCAAAGTTTAAATTGGGTTTTTGATGCGGCGTTTTCGCCAAATTCTAGCACCATAACTTCATCGGTCACTTTTTTGCTTTGTTGCACATTGGCTTGCCAAGTGTAGGTGCTTTGCCACATGCTGCCTTGGCCATTTAGTTGTGTTTGCTGCGGGCTTGCACTTTGCACTTGTTGCTTTATTTGGCTCAGCAGTGCGGGAACATTCGCGACTATATTAACGTGGTTGCTGGCTTTTTCGCTAGATATGAACGCTCCCCGATAAATAAGCGATACGGCGCCCATTGCCATAAATAATATGATAGTGGCAACCAGTAATTCTATTAATGTAAATCCGCTTTGGTTATTGTTTTTCACTATTAGGCTCTAATGAAATAGTAAGGGGTTCCCCTCTAAAATGACCACTTATTTGTGCTGGGGTAACAAATCCATTGGCGTTAAAATCAACTCTTTGCTGAGTAAAGTTAAGCGACGCCAACTCTTTTGTTTTAACGAGCTCGTTACTGGGTATTTTATACAAGTTTAATGTATTGCCATACAGCTCTAACGAGTAGCTCTGCTGTTTTATAAACGCTTGAAAGCCAATATTTTTAATCCACTTTGTGGTGTTTAACAGCTCTGTTTTAGCCTCTGTTTTATCAACCGCTTTAATCGATATAGGGGCTACAACACTTAACAGTAAACTTACGATACTTAATACAATAATAAGTTCAATTAGGGTGAACCCTTTACTAAACTTAAAACTCATTGAGTGCATTTAAAAACCTACATCGTTTAGCGATATCATACTCATAAGCATAACCACAACAATGCCTCCTACAAAGCCCCCCATAAATAAAATCATCAACGGCTCTATGAGCGCGGTCATGTTGTCGGTCCAGGTTTCAAAATCTTGTCGTGAGCGGTTGGCTATTTCTTCAAATACGATATCGAGATTGCCCGATTCTTCACCCACCTCTAATAAGGATATATAAAATGGCGGATATAACGAAGTTTGCTGTAGCGTTGGTGTTAATTGGCTACCGCGCTTTACTTTTTTTCGGGCTATGTTCATTTCATGGTTTAAAACATGGTTTTTTATGTTACCCGCAGAAAGCTCAAGTGCTTGGTCGATAGGCACTCCCGCTTTTAACATTAAACTTAAGCCGCTATTAAAACGAATTCGTTCTACAGTAATTGTCGCGTTAGCGATTACGGGTAACTTTAATGCCGATTTATGCCACCATTTTAAAAAGCGGGGCTTTTTTGACGCCCATATTATCGCTGGTACGATACCAATAACCCCAATAGCAAGCAGCCCTTGATATTGATTCATCCAATCGCTAATAGAAAGCATAAGTTGGGTGTACCATGGCATAGTTTCTAGTTGGCTAAACATGTCGGCCATTTTGGGAATAATAAAATTAAATATAAAAAATATACTTAACACACATACAAATAAAATAACGCAGGGGTAAGTTAACGAGCCTATAATTTTACGTTGTAGCTCGCGCTTAAATTTTAGATCTTTTGCGAGGCCCGCAAATATCTCACTTAAGTTACCTGAGGCCTCACCAAGCTCAATTAAGTTACAATATAAATTATCAAATACGTCGGGGTGCGCTCGGCATGCTTGTGATAAATTGCTGCCCTTTTTTATGCTGTTGCTTATATCGGCTAGCATTTTAGCTAGTGCAGGCTTGGCTTTAGTGCGCCTAATTATATCTAGCCCACGGTCAATTCTAACGCCAGTGGCTAATAATAAGCTTAGCTCTGCAGTTAAAAACTCAAGATCTGAGAGTGAAATTTTATTATTAAAACTTAAACTTAGCGCATGCTGCTTTTGCTCTTCTTTAATCTCAAAAACAAGTAGCTTTTGTGCTTTTAGTTTTGTGATAGCCTCTTGCTGATCCTGCGCTTCGACTTGACCGTCTGACTTTGCACCTGAGCTATCGTATGCTTTATAATTAAAGAGTGGCATTACCCTGCAACCCTAATAACTTCAGCTATGGTTGTTTGCCCTAGTACCGCTTTATATAAGCCATCTTCTAAGAGCGTTCGCCTGTTTAAGCTTTGGTTGTGTAGCTTGGCTTTAGGGATAAAGTCGGCGTTTTTAGGCATCGCTTTTATTTCGCTGTCGCAGCGTAAGTATTCGGTTACCGCCATCCGGCCTTTATAACCTGTTTGACTACAATGCTCACAACCTGCACCACGTTTTAACTCTATACTTGGTAAATTAAAGCGTTTAGCAAAATTGCTTAGGTCGTATTTCTCAATCAGTGCTTGTGCGCTTGGCTCTGGTTCAGCGCAATGGTCACATATTTTACGAGCTAAACGCTGTGCAACTATAGAAACAAGTGCCGCATTCAGTAAAAACTCCTCAACACCTAAATCCAGTAAACGCGTATAAGCACTTGCGGCATCGTTAGTGTGTACGGTACTAAACACTAAATGCCCCGTAAGCGCTGATTGTAATGCTATTTGTGCGGTTTCTTTATCGCGTATTTCACCAAGCATAATTACATCAGGATCTTGACGTACCACTGAGCGAAGACCAGCTGAAAAGTCAAAGCCTATATCGCTATTAACTTGCACTTGGTTGATGCCTGGTAATTGGTATTCAACAGGATCTTCTAAGGTAATTATTTTTACATCGTCGTTATTGAGTGCATTTAAAAACGTATAGAGAGTGGTTGTTTTACCAGAGCCTGTTGGGCCTGTTAGTAACACCACTCCCGATGTGGTTTTTATATCATCCAAGATTAATTCGTTTATATCACTCGATAATCCCAGCACTGACATGTCGTAGCGAACGTTTTCTTTGCGTAAAAAACGCATTACCACTGATTCGCCATCATTAAGTGGCAAAGCAGATACACGAATATCAATTTCTTGGTTGGCAATTTTCATTTCTATTTTGCCGTCTTGCGGGCGGCGCTTTTCGGCTATATCCATACCCGACAGAATTTTCAACCGTGTGATTATAGGTAGCTGTTTTCTGGCTGATATTGTTTCAGCTTCATGAAGCACACCGTCAACACGAAAGCGTGCTCTGTAGCGCCCTTTATAAGGCTCTAAGTGCATATCTGATGCACCTTGACGCAATGCCCGGCTAATTAGCGAGTTGAGTAAGTTTACCGTTGGCGCTTCTGTGGCCAGCTCTTTAAGACGCTCTTCCTCATCGAGAGGATTGTCATCTAGAAGATCTGTGGTTGGTTCTTCATACTTTGAAATAAGTAACTGAATATCAACTTCATTAGCTATGAATAATGTGTACTCTTGGTTGTTTTTAATTAACCATTCGTTCATCACTTGGTTAAGCGGATCTTTGCAGGCAAATTCTATATGTTCACCCTGCTTACTCAGTGGCACCCAGCTTTGTGCTAAAAAAACATCAAGTGCAGGCTTTTCAATCGCAGCAGGTTCAAAATTAGCATATTGCTCATTTGAAAATAGCGGGATCTCTAAATATTCACTCAGTAATTGTGAAACTTGGTCCTCTGGTAGGCTTCCCATGTTTACAAGAATTTGTTCAAGTCGACCGCTGTATTTAGCTTGGTAACTTATCGCTCTTTGGAGATCTTGCGCATCAACGCTAAATTTATTTAGCAGTAAGTCATGTAGTTGCATTATAGGTGAATGATATCCGCGTTATTATCTGTACCACCTTCTTTACCATCACTACCGTATGACTTTAAGGTATATGGGTTACCTTCAGTGCCCGGAGTTTTATAAACATATGGGTTTCCCCAAGGGTCAAGTGGTACATCTTTTGGTAAGTACGGGCCATCCCAACGAGGTTCGTCGCCTTGACGAAGTTGAGACAATTCGGTTGGGTACTTCCCTAAATCTAAGCGGTACGTATCAATAGCTGTTTCAAATGACGACATTTGTGCTGCCGCTATTTTACGTTCAGAAGAACTTAACTTTGAGAAAAACTTAGGCGCAACTAACGACATTAACAAACCTAAAATAACGATGACGACTAATAACTCCATCATTGTAAAACCACTATTTTTTTTCATAATTCTCTCTTTAATGCTTATTGTTTTTTCTGCGTAAAAATCTTGCCACTTTCCAACAGTGTTGAAGTGCTAATGCATAAAGCACAAAAACAACTATAAATAGAGCTAACATTACCCATTCTGGAACTTGTAAAATCTCACCAAAAATACCGATTGAGCTCATCACAATTGCAAACGTTAATATCACGCTAAGCGCTCTACGTGGGCTAAAGCCTACTCTCATAAATATATGGTGTAAATGGTCTCTGTCTGCATGAAAAGGCGACATCCCTTTTCGTGTTCGGCGAATAATAATAGCCATCATGTCCATGAGTGGTACCGCAATTATCCACAACGCGGTCACCGGTCTAAAAGCGGGCTCACTCGCTTGAGTGCTCACCATTAAGAACCATATAACGCTAAGCCCAATAAACATTGAGCCTGCATCACCCATGAATATTTTTTTGTTTTTGTGCCCTTTAAGCCCTAAATTAAATGCTAAATAGGGCGCAACGGTAGCAACAATGATAAGCGGTAAGTATGCAAATGCATAATTTCCGCTCATCAGCATCAGCACAAATACCGAGAGTAAAGTTAGTATACTCAGCGAACCAGCTAAGCCATCTATACCATCTATCATGTTAAATGCATTGATACAGGCAATTACGCTGACAATAGTAAAAATGATCCCAAACCAGCTCAGGTTCACGTCTCCAAATGAAAATAAATCGCCTAGGTTATGTATATAAACATCACTGCCCCATATCATAACAAGCGCAACAATGACCTGAATACATATGCGAATTTTCACACCTAATTGACGATAATCATCTACTACACCCAAAATGACAATTGCGCCAGCACATATAAGGTAACTTACAACTTCTGTAGTTAACGGGTAAAACGCTAAAACAGAAATAAATACAGCTAAAAATATTGAGAGCCCACCAATAAGTGGTATGGCTCCGTCATGTTGCTTACGATTGCACGGGGTATCGACAAGCCCAAACTTAACGGCTAAAGGCGTAATAGCAAATATCACTGCATACGAAAAGCCAAATGCAAAAGCAAGCATAATAAATTCAAAAATCATAACGAAGACCCAATGTCTCTCAAAGTATATTTCATGTTTATAGTGAGCTAATAGCAGCCAACGCAACACCCATTTGGTAAAGGATTTGAGTTGCTGTGCTCCATAATGTTAAGTTATCTACATGTTCGGTATTTAGTGGCACTACAATTGTATCACCAGGGCTCAACTCTTCAGCTTTATTTGCCGCAAACCACGACCCTTGATCAGGAATTGTAACTAAACCACTGGCTTTAATTATGTAAATTCTCTCTTCGTCTGCACGCTGTTTAAAGCCACCACTTCTGTTTATATAATCATCAAGTGATAATCCAGCCTTGTAAATATGGGATGTAGAAAAGTTAACCTCTCCGACTACACTAATGCTATTACTTTTAGTAGGTATATAAAGCACATCTTGGTCTTGAAGCGGTAAGTGCTGCTGACCTTGTTCAATAGCAGGTAAATCTATAACAAGCCTGCCTACTGCTTTAACTTTTGCTAAATCTGTAATCAAACTATCCATATCTTTGTAACTCAAAGATGAGTCGGTTATTGAGCTGTTAAAACTTTTAGCTGCAATATCGCGTCTTAAGTCTTCAGATAGTTTATTTAATTGCTGCTGCTCTTGGAATCGGATTGACTCGCGAGTAAAAATGGCACCTTCAGGATATGAGAACTCCGTAAAACCACCGGCTCGCTCAAGTACTTTAGTTAAGTCTTCACCTTTGCGGATACTGTATATACCAGGGAATCTAACCTCACCTACAATTTCAATTTGTAAATCTTTTTGCCAATTTGGTATCGGGTAGATGCTAATTGAATCTTTACTTTGTATTGCAAACTTTTCATTATCATTGCTTGTAAGCGCTTCATTTAAGTCTACTTCTACATGATCAAGTAAGCTTTTGTGCTCATTGCTATAACGAGTAATTTCAGCTTTTTCAAGGAATGTTGACTCTTTTAATCCGCCCGCTGCTAATACTGCTTTTTTCACGGTCGCATTTATAGGAAGAGGGTAAACGCCGTCAAAACGAACTTCCCCGCGAATACCAAATATTTTAACTTGGCTCGAGTAGCTAGATTGCTGGTTTAATTTTGCAATAATAGGACGTAATAGCTTTTCTCGACTGAATACAGCATAGTCGCTTTCTTTAAGCTCTTCTTCTTTGCTATTTAGGAAGTCAGTAATGTTAGTGATTTTTTTACTTTCTTCTGCTGCTAGCTGCTCTGCTAGCTCTTTTTCTAACGCACCACCTAAGTCTATAAATTCATAGAATTGCTTTTCTTCGTATTGTTCCCAGAGCTTCATTCGCTCTCTTAATTCTAATTGCTCTTTTGTTATAGCGAGTGTTTTTAAGGCTGCCTCTTCATCATCTTTAGTTTGAAAGCGGCTAAAAATTACAACTATATCTCTGGCTTTGAGCTCTAAGTCACTTTTTACGTTGTTTTGTGAGGCTTCTAAGGGTGAAAACTGGTGTACTTCTATGTCACCTTTTTGATTAACTTCTCTAACAATCAATCCGTATTCATAATCAGCAGTAGGTAATAAATCACTTTTAACTGAAGTGAAAAGTCGACTAACTTTATCCCCCTCTTTCCAAGAATAATTACCTGGATACGTTACTGCACCGATTAAAGTAACTGCATTATCAAGCTCATCGCTCGATGCTGGTACTTTAATAGTATCGCCATTTTTAGGTGAATATTGAGAGTTTTTAGTTATATCAAGCTGTAAAATCGTTTTTGAACTATTACCTGTGTAACGTTCTACGATGGTTTTTTGTGGGTAAGCTTGGGCAGTCAATCCGCCAGCCATAGCAATGACTTCATCTAAACTTTCTGACCCCTGTAGTTCAAAAATAGCTGGACGGCGAACTTCGCCACTGATTGTTACTTGCTTACCAACTGGCGGAATAAAAACAACATCACCCGGTTTTAAGATCACATCATCAGAACTGTCGCCTTCAATTAATAGATCATAGAGATCCAGAGTTTGAATTGTTTTGCCAGCTCGCTTTAATTGAATATTACGCAACGAACCTATATCAGAAAGCCCACCACTAACAAACAGCGCGTGAGTTATTGATGAAAGTGAGGGAATGGTATAAGCGCCAGGTTTGTATGCTTCACCCAAAACCATTACTCTAATTGTTCTGGTTTCGCCCATTGAAACAAATGCTCTAACACCAATCATTTCTTGTTCAACTTTTTGTTGGATCAGCTCAACGACTTGGTTGTATTGCATACCTGCAACGTTTACAGGCTGAAGTTTGTCAATAACAAGGCGGCCCTCTCTATCAACTGTAACCTCTCCATTAAAGGACTCTTTACCATACAAGTTTAGTGTAAATGTATCACCAGGACCCACCATATAAGTACTTGGGACTAATGCATTTTCAGAGGGTGCAAAGGTTGTTGGCTCACCAGAGAAAAGTTCGTAGCCAAACGGCTTTATTTCTTCTTCTTTAGGTTTGAATTTTTCTTCATCGGTTAATTCCTCAGAATCTTTTTCATCTAAATCTCGAGGTAATATAGAAGATGAATTTTTATTGCTACCTTCATCATCGGATGATTCACCATCTGTCGAAAAACCCAGTGCGTCTAAACTAATTCCATACTTTTCAGCAAGCGCTTTTTGTTGTGATTTTGGTAGCTTCTGAAATTGCTCTAATTGCTGCTCTGTAGGTGCAACACCTTGACTACTTCCTTGCGCAAATGATGACGAAGCGAATACTAATAATAGCAGTACCGCAAAAAGTTTAATTAACTTCACAAAGTGTCCTTCCAGTAAAATAAAGATAGCCGCGGCATACTACACCATTTTATAAGTAAAAAAAATGGGTAAGCACGCTTACCCATTATTATACTTTTAGTATAGTTAAAAACTGTAAACAAGTGTTAATGAAGTCTCTGTATCTGTTGCTTCTTTGTCATCAGCCACGTCTGAATTGTTGGTGATGTTGTAGGCAACTTTCATTTGCAGTGAGCCGTTAATTTTAGTCAGCAGTGCGGTTTCAGAGCGGGTTTTGGTATTAGTATCACCGTATTCTACCGACACTAACTGAGTAAAACGCGCGTTGTCTGAAATTTTCCAGCTAAAATCTACTTTACCTAAGGCAATCACTTCACCTTCGTATTCACCCGCTAATGAGTTGCCGTTTTCATCAACCTCTTCGCTAATATCTGGATACTTAAAATACTTATAACCCGGACCAATTTCAGCGTTTAGCTTCATGTTTGTCTCGTTTAGTAAACGTAAACCATAACCCGCTGAAATAACTGATTCACTTCGGTATGCGCCAAAGTAATCAGATACGTGCGACCCATAAATAAATAAATGAGCATGCTTTTCGTTTAATTTGTAATTACCCTGCGCTGAAATAGAGTACTTTTCGTTAGTACGCTGTTTTTCTTTTGTGCCAGCGTCGTTTTCTACTTCATCTTCTTTGTAGATGCCGTCTAACTTATACTCGTTATTCCAACTTTCTAAGTTATGCAATACTTTAATACCACCTTTTAAGGTCGTTGTTTCGGTATTACCACTGGTAATGATAGCGCCCACTTCACTGGTTACTTCCCAGGTTTTTTGTTCTTCTTCTGATGCAAATGCACTGGTTGTAGCTGAGGCAGCTACTAAAATTGATAAAAGCTTAAGTTTCATTAAAAAATAACCCTGTAAAAATATTCATGCTCTTTAAAGCAGCGCTCACGTTAGCAAACCTAACGTGAGCATTACCTTAATAACTTTTTAAAATTAGTCTTGCTTGTGCAAATGCACATCCATTTGTGGAAATGGAATGGTAATATCAGCGTCGTCTAACGCTATTTTAATGTTTTCCATTAACGACCAGTATGTTGGCCAGTAATCTTCTGAGTTAACCCAAGGGCGTACGATAAAGTTAACGCTTGAATCGGCAAGCTCAGAAACCGATACGTTGTATGCAGGATCTTTTAAAATACGTGATTCGTTATCTAGTACTGATTTAAGTACTTCTTTTGCTTTTCGTAAATCGGCGTCGTAGCCAACACCAATCACAAGATCAACGCGGCGTGTTGATTCACGCGAGTAGTTAATGATTGCATCTGACATTATTTTTGAATTCGGCATTACAATAACTTTGTTGTCAGGAGTGCGCATTTCAGTAGAAAATATTTCGATTTTTTTAATCGTACCAGCTTTACCGCCAGCTTCAACGTAGTCACCAGATTTAAATGGGCGTAGTAAAATAATGAGCACACCAGATGCAAAGTTAGATAGCGACCCTTGCAGTGCTAAGCCAACCGCTAAACCTGCGGCACCTAAAATAGCAATAAATGACGTGGTTTCGATACCAATTTGTGACAGCGCCATTAAAATAGTGGCTGCAAATACAATGGCATACACAATACTAGATACAAACGATGAAACCGCTACATCTACTTTCTTCTTGTCGAATGCTTTAGCGGTTAAATTTGCACAAAACTTGGCAATTCGGCCACCGAGTAAAAATATAACAAGCGCTATAACTGCTTGAATACCATAGTGTAAGATTAAGCCTGAATTTTCATTCAGCCAATTGAGTATTGAATCCATATTAACTCCTGATAGCGTTATTAAGCAGTTTAGCGGTATTGTTTGTAGTATTGTAAATCTTTAATAGGTGTTTGCAACAACGTTTTACTAAAGGGTTAGGGGTTCGGGCTGCCCGTTGCCCGTTGCCCGTTGCCCGTTGCCCGTTGCCCGTTGCCCGTTGCCCGTTGCCCGTTGCCAATAGCTTAAATATAGAATACTTATAATAAGTTTAAATTTTTTTGATTTTTTGCTTCACAAGCATGGGGATATTATGTATTATGCGCGCCACACCAAACAAGGTGTATGTAGTGGCGGTTGTAGCTCAGTTGGTAGAGCCCCGGATTGTGATTCCGGTTGTCGCGGGTTCGAGCCCCGTCAATCGCCCCACTATTTTCTAAACTCCCTCAGTAATGTTCAAAGTTAGCTTCTTAATTATACCTGGCCTTCATAAAACCAAACCTAAAATAAATAATACTAACTCGTCTATTTGCGTAATCTTATTCACATTTTTACTTCTCGTTTGCTTGTATCCTTTAATTCATACTTTTATAAAACTTTGATGCGACATGAAGTCACTGCTAAAGAAATATTACAAATAACACCAGTAGTAGCAGGTTTTCCCCGCACCACACAGCCCGTTGCCCGTATTTGACGCTTTAGGCGCGCTGAGAACATGTTATATTCTCAGCGCCTCATACACTTGGGTATTTGCTGCCCTTGCTTAAGTTGTTAACCTACTTTAAAAGAAAGACCTAGTGATGCTAATGCTTTAGAGTGTTTTTCAATTGCATCAGACTCTGTACCTACACTGTGCGCTTGGGCTAAGTTTTCTGACGAAGCGGTACTAATATTTGAAATATTACGGCTGATTTCTTGTGATACCATGCTTTGCTCTTCTGCTGCGGTTGATATTTGTGTTGCTAAATCAGAAATATCAGTAATTGCAGCATATACTTTTGAGACGATATCTTGGCTATTTCGCGTTTCTTTAACACAAGTCTCTGCCGCGTTTTTACCCGCTTCCATTGTTTTTGACCAATTGAGTAACGTAGATTGCATTTCAGATATAGAGACTTGAATTTGCTCTGTAGCAGTATGCGTTCTACTTGAGAGTGCTCGCACTTCATCAGCAACAACCGAGAACCCTCGACCATGCTCACCAGCACGCGCAGCTTCTATAGCCGCATTAAGTGCAAGTAAATTTGTTTGATCGGCAATCCCTTGTATTTCTTGCATTATGCCACCAATTTTTTCAGCCTCTGTTGCTAGCCCGCTCGCTGAACTTGCCGAGTTATCCACCTCGTTGGCGAGTAACGATACTTCACGCATGGTGCCTGACATTGCTTGCGTTGCGCTTTCGCAGTCTTGGTGAGCTTGCTGAACACGCTGGTTGGTTACTAAGGTATTTTTAGCAACCTCATCAATTGAATGTACCATTTCTTCAACCGCTGACGACACTTGATGTAATTCTGATGCTTCTTTTTCAACACCGGCCTGCGCAGCTTCAGCACAAGTTTTAAGAGAATCAGCACCTTTACTAAGGCTTAAAGTACCATCAATAATACGGCCAACAATGGTCGTTACTTTACCCTCAAGTAATTTAATCTGAAAATCACTGTAGCTGAGGCTATCGCTACCAGAATAAATATGCCGAGATACGCTATCTGGACCTGCTTTGGTTTTTTTGATTGCGCTTTGCGAGCGAATTAATTCTTCGTAAAAAGTAACAAAAGGCAGAGGAACAAACAGCAAACATAACCAGAACATATAGCTTGTTAACCAAGCAATTAAAGCTGCCCCTCCAATAAATAGAGGAAGCTTAAATGCAGCTAATTTTTCACTTAAAGGCGTAATTGATTGACCATTATTTAAACGTTGGTATAGCTTTTCTGCGCGGTTTTTATATTCTGGAAGGAGTTGTTGACGAACTGATTGATAACCTACTTTTTTACCGTTTTCATAAATAGGGGTTACAAAGGCATCAACCCAATAATAACGCCCATCTTTACATCTATTTTTTACCGCTCCTCGCCAAGCGGTATCGCTTTTTAAATTGAACCACATATCCCCAAATGCCGCTGGCGGCATATCAGGATGGCGAACCATGTTATGGTTTTTCCCTGTCAATTCATTAATGGTGTACCCTGAAACTTTACAAAAGTTATCATTTGCATAGGTGATAACGCCTCGTAAATCTGTTGTAGAAACTAACTCTTCGTCAATGCCGAACGAAACTTCCTGGTCTACCGTTGCTTGATTTCTTCTACTCATAGTGGGTGCTTTATTATTTTTTAATGGGTGAATTTGCGGGATGTTAATTTAATAATGTGTAGAACACAATTGTACATTATTACTATATTTCAATAGTTTTGAAACTACTGAAACTTCATTCCACTTACTCACACATAAAAATAAACAACTAAAAAACATGGGGTTACAAAAAATACACATAGTGGAAGAAGAATTGATACTGCATATAGTTGCGCTTTTAAAAAGGATATAAGCAAAATAACATCTAAATAAGAATAGTTTAGACCCTAAAATGGAGAAATACCAAAAACCACTCCTTAAATAGGGGCAAAAAAATGCCACCAAAATGGTGGCATTTACACACGGGGTTATTTCTACTTATAGAAATTCTTTACGTTTTGTTTACTTAAACATTTTTTTGAAAGGTAGCATTTACACCCATTTCAAGCAACTTAAAACGCTAAACGGTTAACTCATCGGAACAGTTTCGGGAGTTAAACCTTGATACATACGTATTTTTCTTCTAGGTATTCATCTAAACCTTGGTGACCACCCTCTCTTCCAAGGCCTGATTGTTTTACCCCACCGAACGGTGCTACAGGGTTTGATATAACCCCCTCATTTACACCTATCATGCCAAACTCTAACCCTTCGCTTACACGATAGATTTGTTTAATGTTTTGGCTATAAAAGTACGCAGCTAACCCATAAGGGACGTCATTAGCAAGCGCAAGGACTTCGCTTTCTTCATTAAATGGGATCACCGTTAATACAGGGCCAAATACTTCTTCGTGATAAATATCCATTTGTGTAGTGACATTAGTAACTATTAATGGGTTTTGAAAGCTGCCACCTAAATTGCTGTTATCACCAATTAGCGTAGCGCCTTTATCGAGAGCGTCTTTAATCAGTTGTTGCACTTTCTCTTTTGCTTTGGGATAAATAAGCGGGCCTATGTCGGCATTTTCTTCAAAGCCGTTTGCCACTTTTAATCCAGCAACCTTTGAGGTTAGCTTGTTGAGCACTTTATCCATAATACTGCGCTGAATAAAGATACGGTTAGCCGCCACACACGCTTGGCCACTATTTCTAAATTTAGCCGCCATTAAGCCATCAATGGCGTCATCAATATCAGCATTATCAAAAATAATGAACGGCGCATTGCCACCTAATTCCATTGAAGTACGCTTTATTGTAGATGCACATTGAGAGAGTAACTGCTTACCTACACCGGTAGAGCCAGTAAAAGTAAACTTACGTACCACCTCTGAGTCTGTCAGCATTTTACCAACCTTTTTGGCATCTTGTGACACAAGCACATTAAATGCGCCTTTAACAAAGCCAGCCTGATCAGCTAAATACGCTAAAGCAATAGCACATAGTGGTGTATGTTCAGAAGGTTTTAAAATGAAACTACAGCCAGCAGCATAAGCAGGGGCTACTTTTCGCGTTACCATAGCCACAGGAAAGTTCCATGGTGTTATACCGGCAACCACGCCAATAGGTTGTTTATAACTGGTTAAGCGATGCTGATTGTCGGTTGCAGGGATCACATCCCCATAGCTACGCTTAGCTTGCTCAGCAAACCACTTAATAAAGCCGGCGCCATAATCTATTTCACCGAGAGATTCTTTAAGCGGCTTACCCTGCTCTTTGGTCATAAGTGTAGCTAGCGTTTGTTTATGTTTAATCACCAACTCATACCAGCGCATCAGAGTTTCACTTCGCTCGGTTGCATTGGTTGCTTTTAATTTTACAAACGCGCCTTTTGCCGCATTAATAGCTGTATTTACACCTTGCTCGTCAATGTCGCTAACTTCAACAATACTTTGTTCGGTGGCGGGATCATTAACACTAAAGCGTGTGCTGGTCTGATAAAATTCACCGTTTATAAACGAGTCTGAAAAAATAAGATCACTCAAAATACACCTCCGAAATGGGTTTTGGGCCTTGGGCTTCGGGCTTCGGGCTTCGGGCTTCGGGACGCGGAATAAATCCGCTGCTACATGTGCGCGGCGTAAAGCCCCGCCTACAGGCTATTTTAATTTACCCGCGCCTCGCAGCCCGTGGCTCGTAACCTTTAACCTTTAAAAAGACGCGAGGTAAACCCGCTGCTACTTATCAAAAAAAAAGCCGCGGTATTAAACAGCGGCTTTTAATATAATAGTCGTTAATTAAAAACTAGTGCTCTTCATTAACGATATTGAGATTGTACTTAGGTATTTCAACCACTAAGTCTTCATCTCTAATAATTGCTTGGCAACCTAAACGTGACTCTGGTTCTAAACCCCAGGCTTTATCTAGCATGTCGTCTTCTAGATCGTCACTTTCATCTAATGAGTCAAAACCTTCACGGATCACTAAGTGACAGGTTGTACATGCACATGATTTTTCACAGGCATGAGGAATGCTAATGCCATTTTTAAGCGCGATATCAAGTACCGTTTCGCCAGCGGGCGCTTCTATTGCAGCACCGTCAGGACACAACTCCGGATGGGGAAGAAAAACAATTTGTGGCATTCTAATCTCTCTTATATATTGTCTACTGACTGGCCTGTTAAGGCTTTTTTAATTGATGCATCCATTCTACGCGCGGCAAAATCACTACTCGCATTGTCCATTTTTTCAATGGCTGCTTTAATTTCGCTTGGCTCTTGTGCACTCTCGCGTACTTTTGCAAGTTCGTTTATTTCCACTTTTAGCGCCGCTAGTTGCTCAGGCTCAAGTAAATCGCCATCAGCTGCTAAAGAGGCTTCCATTGCTTCTATTACACGAAGCGCTTCAACTTGTTGCTCTTTAAGCATACGCGCTTGCATGTCGCCTTTAGCGTTACTCATCGACTCTTTAAGCATATTAGCAACTTGGTCGTCAGACAAACCAAACGACGGTTTTACTTGTATTTCTGCTTGAACACCGGTTGATTTTTCCATGGCTGATACGCTTAGTAAACCATCAGCGTCTACTTTAAAGGTAACGCGAATATGCGCCGCTCCCGCCGCCATAGGTGGAATGCCTTTTAAGCTGAACTTTGCCAGCGATCGACAATCGTCAACCAGTTCACGCTCACCTTGTAATACATGCAACGACATAGCCGTTTGACCATCTTTAAACGTAGTAAATTCTTGCGCACGTGCAACTGGGATAGTGGTATTGCGTGGAATGATTTTTTCAACCAAGCCACCCATGGTCTCAAGTCCTAGCGACAACGGTAACACATCCAGCAATAACATGTCTGAATCTGGCTTGTTACCAATTAATACGTCTGCTTGTAATGCGGCACCCAGAGCAACAACACGATCAGGGTCAATTGAAGTGAGTGGTTGTTTATCAAAAAACTCGCCAACTTGAGTACGTACCAACGGCATGCGGGTTGAACCGCCAACCATCACCACTTGTAGTACTTCTTGGTTTTCAATACCGGCATCTTTTACTGCACGACGACATGAGCGGAGCGTTTTTTTTACCAGTGGCATAGCCAGCTCGTTAAACTTCTCTCGCGTTACTTCAACCATGTATTTTTCATCGTCAAACTCAAGGCCAACATTCACTTTTTCGTATTGGCTGAGTGCTTCTTTACAGGCTTTGGCTTTGTTAATGAATAAACGTAATACCGAAGGAGATAAGCCCGTCACGCCAGTTTCTTGTTTTAAGTAGTCAACTAATAATGAGTCAAAGTCATCACCGCCTAGACTAGAATCGCCACCAGTGGCCAATACTTCAAACACGCCTTTATTTAAGCGCAGTATAGAAATATCAAATGTTCCGCCACCTAAGTCATAAACAGCAATTATGCCTTCTTGACCTGAGTCTAAACCATAAGCAACGGCAGCCGCGGTTGGCTCGTTTAATAAACGCAGTACATTAATGCCGGCTAGTTCAGCCGCATCTTTAGTGCTTTGGCGTTGTGCATCATCAAAATAGGCTGGTACGGTAATAACCGCGCCTAAAATATCTTGATTACCAAAGCTTTGTTCTGCACGTGCTTTCAGGGCACCTAAAATATGGCTTGATGCTTTTACTGGACTGATTTTCCCGGCTTCAGTTGCTATTGAAAGTGCACCGTTATCATCGCAAAATTGATAAGGCAGTTGGCCATAGCTTTGCTCTATTTCGGCTTGGGTTTTACCTAAAAAGCGCTTAACTGAAATAAGTGTATTAACCGGATCGAGTGTAGCTGCTTGCATTGCGTCTGCACCTACGGTTATGCCACCAGCTTGGTAACGCACTACAGACGGCAACATTGCTTCGCCTGACTCATCAGTAATAGTACGAGCTTCGCCGCTTTGTACGGTTGCCACTAATGAGTTTGTGGTACCTAAATCAATACCAATTGCTAGTTTATGTTCATGTGGTGCCGCGCTCTGCCCCGGCTCAGCAATTTGCAATAATGCCATAATGCTCTTTAAACTCGTGTTGCTCGCTTTGCAGCAAGTGAATTAATCGTCAAATAAACTATCTTCAATACGTTCAAGCTCGTCGCGTAACTTATAGACAAACTTTAGCTTACGGATACTGTCTGCTGCTTGTTGATATTGCTGCTCATCGTTACTTGCTAACTGCTCTGCCAATTGCGCACTGTATTGCTGATCAAGCTGCTTTATTTGTTTTTCAAAATGGGCAATAGCAGAATCAGGATCGCTTGCGGTCGCTAACTCTTCAAGTTCTTCTCGAAGCTCCATTTGCTGCATTAAAAACATGGGATCTTGCAATGTTTGCTGCTCAGCGCGAATATCAACGCCTAGCTCGCTCAGCATATATTCTGCACGTTTAACGGGGTGCTTGAGTGTTTGCAGTGCATCATTAATTTCGGCAGTACTTTGTACGGCCATTAATTTATCACGACTGCTAGCATTAGCATGGCGATCAGGGTGAACAGCACGTTGAAGTTCTAAGTAGTGCTTGTTGATCGTTGCTAAATCAATATTGTAGTCAACGGGAATTGCAAATAACTCAAAATAACGCATAACTTCTCACAAATGACAAAGCCCTACATTAATTGGCAGGGCTTAGTTATACCCAAGTAGCTTAGGTATTCAAAACAAGTTTGGGCTTAAACGGTAAAGCTTTCGCCACAACCACACTCATCAGCTTGGTTAGGGTTATTAAATTTAAACCCTTCATTTAAGCCTTCTTTAGTGTAGTCGAGCTCGGTGCCGTCGATATAAACTAAGCTTTTAGCGTCAACAATTAAGGTAACGCCTTTAGCTGCAAATGTTTCATCGTCATCGTTTAGCTCATCAACAAACTCTAATACATAAGCAAGACCTGAACAGCCCGTCGTTTTAATGCCAACTCGCAGGCCTATGCCTTTACCACGGTTTGCTAAAAATGATTGTACGCGGTTTGCTGCCGCATCTGTCAATGTCACTGCCATGAATATCTCTTAGTTTGTATGTTTGCTTTTGTAATCTGCAATTGCTGCTTGAATTGCATCTTCTGCTAAAATTGAACAGTGAATTTTCACTGGTGGTAATTCTAGCTCTGCGCTGATATCGGTGTTTTTGATAGTTGCAGCTTCGTCTAATGTTTTGCCTTTAACCCACTCTGTTACCAGTGAAGATGAAGCAATTGCACTACCACAGCCGTACGTTTTGAATTTTGCATCTTCAATCACGCCTTCTGCTGAAACTTTAATTTGCAGTTTCATTACGTCACCACATGCTGGTGCGCCTACCATACCCGTTGCCACTGACGGATCGTTTTTATCTAGAGCACCTACGTTACGTGGGTTTTCTACGTGGTCGATTACTTTATCACTGTAAGCCATAATTCTATCCTCACTACCTGCTAGGTATGGGCTCCACTAATTAGTGGTGCGCCCATTCAACTGAATCTAAATCAACACCTTCTTGGTGCATTTCCCAAAGAGGAGACATTTCACGTAAACGGCCAATCGAGTTTTTCATTAGCTCAACGGTGTAATCAATCTCTTCTTCTGTGGTAAAGCGGCCAATACTAAAACGAATCGAGCTATGCGCTAATTCGTCGTTGCGGCCTAATGCACGTAATACGTAAGAAGGCTCTAAACTTGCAGATGTACAGGCTGAACCTGACGATACCGCAATATCTTTAACGGCCATTAGTAACGACTCACCTTCAACAAAGTTAAAGCTAATGTTAACAATACCAGGTACTGATTGGTCTTGTGTGCCGTTAAAGTACACTTCGTCCATATCTGTTAAAATGCCGTCGATTAGGCGTTTACGTAACGCACTGATGTGTGCGTGATCTTTTTCAAAATCTTGTTTTGCAATTCTAAATGCTGCGCCCATACCTACTAACTGATGGGTTGCTAATGTACCAGAACGCATACCACGCTCATGGCCGCCACCGTGCATTTGTGCTTCTAAACGTGCACGTGGTTTACGACGAACATACAAAGCACCTACGCCTTTAGGGCCGTATACTTTGTGCGCCGAGAATGACATGAAATCTACTTTGGTTTGTTGCACATCGATTAAAACTTTACCCGCGCTTTGTGCAGCATCTACGTGGAACATAATTTTACGTTCGCGACACATTTCACCAATAGTGTTGATGTCTTGGATTACACCTAGCTCGTTATTTACATGCATGATGCTTACAAGCACAGTGTCGTCACGCATCGTATCTGCTAATTTTTGCAGATCAAGTAGGCCGTTTTCTTCAACGTCCATATAAGTTACTTCAAACCCTTGACGCTCAAGCTCACGACATGTGTCGATAACTGCTTTGTGTTCAGTTTTAGCGGTAATAACATGCTTACCTTTTTTCTTGTAAAACTGAGCCGCACCTTTAATAGCAAGGTTATTTGATTCTGTTGCACCCGATGTGAATACGATTTCACGTGGGTCTGCATTAATTAAATCGGCAATGTCAGTACGTGCTTGGTCAACGACTTCTTCAGCTTGCCAACCAAAACGGTGTGAACGCGATGCTGGATTACCAAAATTACCGTCCATAGTCAGGCACTGCATCATTTCTTTGGCAACTCGTTCGTCAACGGGCGTAGTTGCTGCGTAATCTAAATAAATCGGTAACTTCATTTCTCTCTCCGCTGCAGGTCAACCTTAAAGTTGACAGCTTACTTGAATATTTTCCAACTGCTTAATTGCATCATTAACGCTGTTTTCTTGGCGAAGAGCGACCGCTTTAACGTCCGACTTTTCGACCAGTTCAGCTAAGGTAATATTATTTAAAAATTCTTCAATTCGTGCGCTTAAGTCTGACCACAATGTATGGGTTAAACAACGCATGCCACTTTGACAACCAGTATTGCTTCGCTGACACCGTGTAGCGTCAACAGATTCATCTACCGCATTGATAACATCGCCAACTGAAATCACATCGGCCTCACGTCCTAGTAAATAGCCCCCACCAGGACCTCGAACAGAACTCACTAGCCCATTCTTACGTAAACGGGCAAACAACTGCTCAAGATAAGACAAAGAAATTTCTTGGCGCTGCGAAATATCTGCAAGCGCTACAGGGCCTATATTTGCATGTAGTGCAACATCCAGCATGGCTGTAACGGCGTATCTGCCTTTTGATGTTAACTTCATAACGCCCCCCGCACAAAAGAGTGCAAATTTTAATTACCAGAGTAGATTAGTCAAGTATTCTAGGTTCTAAAAAACTTGTAATACCCGACTGTTTTGGTCAAGTATTGGGTCTATTGTAATTACCTGAGTAATTTAGTCAAGTATTAGTAGAGCAATAAAGGGCGCTATTTATAACTAATTGCTATTTTATAGACTTATTAATTGAGGTAAGAATACCTCGTAATATGTTCATTTCAGCATCTTCAGGGCGAGCACGATTAAACAAGCGACGTAGCTTAGTCATTACCATGCCTGGGTGCTGCTTAATGATGAAGCCTGTTTTAAACAAGGTGTCTTCAAGATGTTCGTAAAACAGCTCTGTTTGTTTAGACGATGGATATAGGGTGTCGTCTTCTTCTTGTTCCGCTTTAGGCTGTTGATTTAAAAACGCCATACGCGTTTCATAACATAAGGTTTGTACTGCCATGGCTAAATTTAGCGAGCTGTATTCTGGGTTAGCAGGAATACATACATGGTAATTACACAGTTGTAATTCTTCGTTTGTTAAGCCACTGTTTTCACGACCAAATACAAGTGCTACAGGGCCATTTACAGCTTCGTCAACAAGCTTTTCACCACATTCACGCGGCTCAACCATAGGCCACGACAATGTACGCGAGCGAGCACTAGTACCGATAGTTAATGCACAATCAGCAATGGCATCGGCAACCGTATCAACGACAACAGCATTACCAAGTACATCTGTAGCACCTGCAGCCAGTGCGCTGGCATGACTATCTATTTCACAAGCAGGATCTACAAGGTATAACTTTGATAATCCCATGGTTTTCATGGCACGTGCCGCAGAACCAATATTGCCAGAATGTGAGGTATTAACTAAAACGATGCGGATATCATCTAAGATCATTACAGTGCTACTTATCGAGTACAAAAAAATTGCGCAAATTCTAGCATGAAAACGCGCTGAGATCCTATATTCAATAGTCGAGATCTAAAAGATCAGTTCGGGTTTCGGGTTTCGGGTTTCGGGTTTCGGGTTTCGGGTTTCGGGTTTCGGGTTTCGGGTTTCGGGTTTCGGCAGGATTGTGTTTGGTATTAATTAAAACGCAATTTGTCATTTATTTATTCATCACCTAACCCTTCAACTCTTGATAGAGCAAATTATAATAGGCAGTTACACAACACTAATTAAACCCTCGGAGCCTTTACCCTATGCGCGGCATAAAACCCCGCCTACAAAATAGTGTGCGCCACCACATCAGCCTTAGTTTACCTCGCACACGTTTTAGGCTCGAAGCCCGTCGCTCGTAGCCCGTTAACCTTTAACCTTTAACCTTTAACCTTTGACCTAAACCATCGCGGCTTTTACATACACATCAAAGCGGTTTTTCTTGGTTTTGATTTGCATACTCGGGGTTTTATCATTTAAAAATGGTGCGTAATCGGGGCGTTTCACTACTACACGCTTACTGGCAAGAGGGTAAGCAAAATCGAGTAAATCATCGGCGTCGGTATCGCCACCTACTAACTCTTGGAATACCCGCATTTCTTTTTTAACCAGTGCTGATTTTTCACGGTGCGGGAACATTGGATCAAGGTAAACCACATCGGGCATGCTGTCACATTGGGCAAGTAAGGTATGGCTTGAGCCAAAGATAAGGCTCATATTTTGCTGCATCCATGGGCCAATTTCACTATCGTTATAAGCACGTTGTAAGCCATCATATAACAGTGCAGCAACCACGGGATGGCGCTCATGTAAAATTACTTTACAGCCTAGTGAGGCTAACACAAAACCATCACGCCCAAGGCCTGCTGTGCCATCAAGTACCACTGGCGTTGCGCCCTTATTAAGGCCAACCGCTTTAGCGATTGATTGCCCTTTACCGCCGCCAAATTTACGCCTATGTGCAACGGCACCAGTTACAAAGTCTACATTAATAGCCCCTAATTTAGGCTCATCAGTTTTATACAGGCTCAGCCCTTTATCATCGTAATGCAAACTAAAACCATGGCTTTGCTCTGCCCATTGAGCAAGCCCAAAGCGTGTTTCTAACTCATTCAAATATGGCCGACACTCTTTAAACGCACACTGTATAACCACTTCACACTCCGATGATAAATTTCACCGTTATTATACCCAAACAAAGCCAATATACGATCTCTAGTTTAAAACAACTCAATATCGTTATTTTCGCTCTCAGGTTCTGGCTGCGTTTGTTGTTTACTTAGTTGTGTTTGAGTAATTAAGTCATTACGCTGTTGAGTGGTTGTTTTTAGTTGGTGCTTAATAAAGGCTAAATCATTAGTGGTTGCAACCAGCTGCTGTGATGTATGACTAAGCTGAGTTATTTGCTCATTAAATTGCGAAGTTGATATCTCGTTGTGTGTTTGCATTAGCGATTGGAGTTGCTCAAGCTGCTCTGTAAGCTGGCTAATTGCACTCGTTTGCATGGCGTTTTGATTTTTAAGCTGGGTAACAATATCTTTAAAAGCAAGGGTTAGCTCATTGTCGCGCATTAGTCGATATTGGTGCTGCTGTATAGTAACTACTTTTTCGTTAGTTACTTCTAAAATATGCGGAAATAAATCTTTATAGCGGCCATAAAGTGATGGCGTATCTACAGGCATATTTTTAATTAATAGTGAAATATTAGGGTAATTAATAATAGTACTATGACCAATATCAACAAAGCGTTCTGCATTTTTATGCTGTATGAGTAGCTCTTGCTCTAATGGGCATACACCAGTTTCTTGGCTATAAAACATTCCTTGGTTATTTTGCCAAAAAACAACCACGACATTGAGGTGTAATGGAGTAAAAAAACCTAAAAAGTATTCACTTAGTAATTCTAAATTATCGGCATGATAGCTTTGACAAACAAACCGCATAATGCGCCCCATGTCACCGGTTTCAATCATCGCCATTTCAGCTGTTTTATTGGCCTTTGCTATATCAT
This sequence comes from Pseudoalteromonas sp. APC 3224, assembly GCF_030407535.1. Lineage (GTDB taxonomy): Bacteria > Pseudomonadota > Gammaproteobacteria > Enterobacterales > Alteromonadaceae > Pseudoalteromonas. Next base: position 107,785 of record NZ_JASDDF010000008.1, read on the forward strand.
ATTGCAGTGTTGCACACTGCTTGCGGTACTGGTAAAGAATTTTAATGCGTGCCATCAGCTCCTGTGCGTTAAAAGGCTTCAAAATGTAGTCAGCCCCGCCAACACTAAACCCTTTAATACGTTCAGCTTGCCCCACTTTGGATGATAAAAACATTACCGGAATATCTGTTGTGGCTTTATTTTGTTTAATAGTTTGGCAAACCTCATAACCAGACATGCCTGGCATTTCAACATCAAGCAAAATAATATCGGGGTTATATTTAATCGCTTGTCTTATGCCATCTTCACCATTTTTGGCGTGGATCACTTTGCAAAACCCAGCTAAAGATTCTTCAATAATATGGTGCATTAATTTATCGTCATCAATTGCCAGTATTAACTTTGCCATGCGTTAGTCCCTTTTAGTACTTTGTTCAAAGCATAGTACGCCATGTTAAAACTACTAAAATTTATTCAAAATATTCTTTAACAGCGCTGTATTTTAGGCAATAAAAAAGCGCCTCTGGGGCGCTTTTGTAATTATATTTTAATCCGCAAAGGTCAACAGACCCTAAGCGGCGATGCCGCTGTGGCGCAATAGTGCATCTACACTTGGCTCACGACCGCGGAAGTTTTTAAACAGTGCCATTGGCTCTTCGCTGCCGCCTTTTTCAAGAATGTGCTGCATAAACGCTTGGCCAGTTTGTGGATTAAAAATCCCCTCTTCTTCAAATTTAGAGTAGGCGTCTGCCGAAAGTACTTCAGCCCATTTATACGAGTAATACCCCGCGCTATAACCGCCCGCAAAAATATGACTAAAGCCATGCTGAAAACGGTTAAACGCTGGCGGCTTAATGACTGAGGTACGACTGCGTACATCATCAAGTACAGCTTGAATGTTACATGGTTTGTCTGCCACGTAGTCATGGTGAATTTTAAAATCGAATAACGAGAACTCAAGTTGTCTTAGCATTTGCATACCTGAGTTGTAATTTTTAGCGGCCAATAGTTTATCTAGTAGCTCTTTTGGTAATGGCTCACCGGTTTCGAAGTGGCCTGAAATAAAGCTTAGGGCTTCTTCCTCGTAACACCAGTTTTCTAAAAACTGACTTGGCAATTCAACGGCATCCCATGCCACACCATTAATACCAGCAACAGGCGCTGCATCTACTTGAGTTAACATGTGGTGAATGCCGTGACCAAACTCATGGAACAGTGTGGTTACTTCATTATGGGTAAACAAAGCAGGCTTATCGCCAATCGCTTTATTAAAGTTACACACTAAGTAAGCAACTGGTGTTTGAAGTTCACCATTAGCACGCACTTTACGACCCATACAGTCATCCATCCACGCACCACCACGCTTGTGGTCACGGGCGTATAAATCTAAGTAAAAACGGCCACGTAAAGTATTGTTGCTATCGTAAATTTCAAAAAAGCGCACATCTTTATGGTAAGTATCAATGTCTTTTTGCTCTTTAACAGTAATACCAAACAAGCGGTTAACAGTTTCGAACAAACCACTGAGCACTTTATCGGCAGGGAAGTATGGGCGTAATACTTCATCTGAAATCGCGTACTTTTCTTGCTTTAGCTTTTCGCTGTAATAACCAAAGTCCCATGCCTGTAGTTCACTAATACCGTGCTGTTGCTCTGCGTATTGTTGCAACTCTTTAAGCTCTTGCTCTGCTTGTGGCTTAGATTTAGCAGCTAAGTCTTCTAAAAATGAAAATACCTGTGCAGGTGATTCTGCCATTTTTGTAGCTAAAGATTTTTCGGCGTAATTATTAAAGCCAAGTAATTGTGCTAACTCATGACGCAGTGCCAGCTCTTCACTCATAATCGCCGAGTTATCAAACTCTCCTGCATTTGGACCTTGATCGGATGCACGAGTAGAAAACGCGGTGTATGTTTCTTTGCGAAGTTCACGGTCGTCTGCGTAAGTCATTATAGGTAAGTAAGATGGGAAATCGAGAGTAAATACCCAGCCTTCTAAGTCTTTACTTTTTGCTGTATCAGCCGCTAATGCCAGTGCTGACTCTGGTAAGCCCGCTAGTTGGCTTTTATCGGTAATATGCTTATGCCATGCAAGCGTGGCATCCATCACGTTATTACCAAATTTTGAAGCAAGCTCTGATAAACGCGCACTAATTTCACCGTAGCGTTTTTGCTGCTCAGGATTTAGTGCAATGCCTGAAAGCTTAAAGTCACGCAATGCGTTGATAATCGTTTTTTGCTGGGCGGTAGTGAGTGTTTTAAATTCATCACTGTTATAAAGCGCGCTATAAGCCTCATATAAACCTTGGTGTTGGCCAACAAAAGTAGAATATTCAGAAATAAGCGGTAAACACTGCTCATAAGCTTCGCGAAGTTCATCGTTGTTCATCACCGAGTTTAAATGTGACACCGGTGAAAATAATCGCGATAGTTTATCGTCAGCTTCTTCAAGGGGTAATACTAAATCATTCCAGGTGTATGATTGCTTTGCTAATACATCATCAATTGCACTGCGACAGTGCTCAATACCTTTTTTTAGTGCCGGGACAACATGCTCTGGCTTTATTTTTGAAAAAGGCGGTAAACCTTCAAGCCCGATTAGGGGATTTGTTTGTGCATTGCTCATAGTCATTCTCAGTTTGTGCAAATATAAAAATGAAGTTGGGGCAAAATACGTAAATACAAGGGGAAGTGTTCAGCTCTTAGCTTAATATACGCTCGACTAATAATACCTTGATCTTAACTAGCTTGATTTTCGTTTGATGGTAGAGATTTTAGCAAACCTGAACAAGTGACTTGTTCATCGCATATGATATTATCGGTAAAACATTGTTAAACACATTTAGAGGATTAAACATGGCTCAGCATTTTGATTACATTGCAATTGGTGGCGGTAGTGGTGGTATTGCATCAGCTAACCGTGCAGCAATGCGTGGCGCAAAAGTAGCATTAATTGAAGCTAAACACATGGGTGGCACCTGCGTAAACGTAGGGTGTGTTCCTAAAAAAGTAATGTGGCATGGCGCTCAAGTTGCTGAAGCAATTAATCTTTATGCTCCTGATTACGGTTTTGATGTTGAAGTTAAAGGCTTTGACTGGTCAAAGCTAGTAGAAAGCCGTGAAGCCTATATTGGCCGCATTCACAAAGGCTATGATAATGGTTTAGCTAAAAATGGCGTAACTGTGATCAAAGGTTTTGCAAAGTTTGTGGATAGTAAAACCGTTGAAGTAGATGGCGAACACTATACTGCCGATCACATTTTAGTTGCCGTTGGTGGCCGCCCTACTATTCCTAATATTCCAGGTGCTGAACACGGTATTGATTCAAACGGCTTTTTTGAGCTGAACGAACAACCTAAACGCGTTGCTGTTGTTGGTGCCGGTTATATTGCCGTAGAAATTGCCGGTGTGCTGCACAGCTTAGGTACACAAACTCACTTATTTGTTCGTAAGAGCAAGCCACTGCGTACCTTTGACCCATACATTATCGACACACTGGTTGATATTATGGCAAAAGAAGGCCCAACACTGCACACTGAGTGTTCACCAAAAGAAGTGGTAAAAGAGGCTGATGGCAGCTTAACGATTCATTTCGAGAATGGTTACAGCGAAAATGTTGATCAGGTTATTTGGGCTATAGGCCGCACGCCAACAACCGATAAAATTAACCTTGCTGCAGCAGGCGTAGAAGTAAACGAAAGCGGTTATGTAAAAGTAGATGAATACCAAAACACCACAGCTGAAAATGTATACGCTGTGGGTGATATTATCGAAAATGGTATTGAGCTTACACCGGTTGCTGTTAAAGCGGGTCGTACTCTATCGGAGCGTTTATTTAATAAAGAATTGCCGAACGATTTAAAAATGGACTACAGCCTAGTACCAACCGTAGTATTTAGCCACCCACCTATCGGCACAATTGGTTTAACTGAGCAAGAAGCGATTTCTCAGTACGGCGGCGAAAATGTCAAAGTATATAAATCAAGCTTTGCGGCTATGTATACCGCAGTTACTCAGCACCGCCAAGCCTGTAATATGATGTTAGTGTGTGCAGGCGATGATGAAAAAGTTGTGGGCTTACACGGTATTGGTTTTACCGTTGATGAAATGATTCAGGGTTTTGCAGTCGCCATGAAAATGGGCGCAACTAAAGCAGATTTTGATGCGGTTGTCGCACTACACCCGACGGGTTCGGAAGAGTTTGTTACCATGAGATAAGTTCGTGGTTCGTGGTTCGTGGTTCGAGGTTCGTGGTTCGAGGTTCGAGGTTCGAGAAATAAAAAACCTTGCGGTTAACATCGCAAGGTTTTTTATTTAGAAGTTAGATGTTTTGCTCGAGACCCGCAGCCCGTCGCCCGCTAACCTTCGTATTTTAAGCTAAATGCTCTCGGGCCAAATACTCTAACGATTGCATTTCTTGTAAGCGACTAATACAGCGTTTAAATTCAAAGTTTAAATTGCCTTGTGTATAGAGCTCGGTAATCGGTTTTTCTGCAGAGATAATTAACGTTACATTACGCTCATAAAATTCATCTACTAACGCAATAAAGCGCCTTGCTGCGTCATCATTATTTTGCCCAAGCTGTTTTACATTAGATAAAATCACCGTGTTATATAATCGGCTTATTTCCATGTAATCAACTTGGCTACGGGCAGTTTCACACAGTTCGCTAAATTCAAACATAACGATGCAGTCAGATACTTTGCGAGTGTTGATCATCCGCCCTTCTATTTCTATTGGGGTATCTAGTTTACCGACTTCTGGCGAGAGCTTGTCAAAATATTCGAATAGGTTTTTATCGGCTTGTTCATCAAGCGGGCTATGAAAAATTTCTGCTTGCTCAAGAGTACGTAATCGGTAATCAATGCCTGAATCTACATTAACTATTTCAGTATGCTTATTCACTAAGGCAATAGCTGGTAAAAAACGGGCACGCTGTAAACCATTGCGGTATAAGTCGTCAGGTATAATATTTGACGTGGCAACCAGTACAATACCGCGAGCGAATAATGCTTCCATTAAACCACCGAGCAACATGGCATCGGTAATGTCTTGAACAAAAAATTCATCAAAACAGATAATGTCTGTCTCTGCTTTAAAAATATCTGCTACTGTTTCTAAAGGGTTGGCAGTGTTATTTAACTTTTTAAGTTCATCGTGTACTCGGTGCATAAAGCGGTGAAAATGCACTCGCATTTTTCTATCACCCGGTAAAGCTTCGTAAAAAGTATCAACAAGATAAGTTTTACCACGGCCTACGCCACCCCAAAAGTATAAACCTTTAATAGGAGCTGGCTCTGCTTTATTAAAAAGCTTTGCAAAAAAACCTTTAGATTGCGGTTTTGCTTGTGTTAAATCGTCGTATAAACGCTGTAAATGACGAACTGCATTTTCTTGTGCTGCGTCATGTACAAAGTCATCGCGTTGAAGGTCTTGCTGGTATGTTTGCCAAGGAGTCATATCTATTTACAGTTAAAACACAGTTTAATTTGTAAAGCATATTAACACGCATCAATACTCAGGGTATATTAGACTTAGTAGCATTTTAATTTTTTAGTTATTTTCGCATAGAGGTGAATTTATGGGTACATTTACATGGGTAGGATTAGTGATAGTAGTTGCTATTGCTGCATTTTTCGTTGGTGCCTTTGTCACTAAAAAACAGTTTAAACAAGATGAATTAGAGCAACAAGCAGAGCAAGCTAAGCATTCGCTTGAGCAGTATCGCCAAGATGTTGCCGACCATTTAGCGAATACTGGTAAGTTAGTAAACAAAATGAAAGAAAACTACGATCAGTTATTAAGTCACGTTGAAGAAACTAATCAACTGTTACTTGAAGACAGAAATAAAGCCCCTGCTGAACCGTTTTTCTCTAAAGAAACCACCGAACAGTTACAAGCGTCATTAAAAGAACGTAGTTCAGATCGCTCAAACGCCGATGCTCAACCAGCTGATTATGTGTCGGGTAAGTCAGGTTTATTTGCAGGTGATGAGAATACTTCTAAAGCATCTTGATGAACTTTTTTTTGACCCCATAGTCTTTAGATATAACAGCTTTGTTGTTTTATCTTACTGATATACTTTTTTGAGGCTGCTTATTGCAGCCTTTTGCTTTTTAAGTGGAGTAAACCCTGACTATGAAAATGAAATTATCACTTATCAGTGCTGCTATTTTATCTACTAGCTTATTATTAAGTCCAACCGCCTCGTTTGCTAAGTTGCCGGTTGCCGTTAATGGTCAACAATTACCAACACTTGCCCCTATGCTTGAGCAAATCACGCCGGGTGTAGTGAGTATTCAGGTTTCAGGCTCTAAAGAAGTGCGTCGACGTGGTGACCCACTCGATTTCTTTTTTGGCAACCCGCAGCCACGTAGCCAAAAGCGACAATTTAGCGGTTTAGGCTCTGGAGTTATTATTAATGCCGACAAAGGCTATGTGGTTACCAACAACCATGTAGTACAAGACGCCGAAAAAATGGTGGTTACCCTCGAAGATGGCCGCGAATATGAGGCAACAAAAATTGGTAGCGATAAAGAGTCTGATATTGCGCTACTACAAATAGACGCAGATGAATTAACCGCTGTAAAACTTGCTAACTCAGATGACTTACGTGTCGGTGATTTTGCCGTTGCAATTGGTAATCCTTTTGGTTTAAGCCACACAGTTACCTCAGGTATTGTTAGCGCATTAGGTCGTAGTGGTTTAAATATTGAAGGTTACGAAGATTTCATTCAAACCGATGCCGCGATTAACCAAGGGAACTCAGGTGGCGCTTTAGTTAATTTAAACGGTGAGTTAATTGGTATTAATACCGCTATTTTAGGTGCATCGGGTGGTAATGTGGGGATTGGTTTTGCTATTCCATCAAACATGATGAAAAACCTTGTTGATCAAATTGTAGAACATGGTGAAGTACGCCGTGGCTCGCTAGGTATTTCAGGCCGCCCTCTTGATGCAGGCCTTGCCAAAGCACAGCAGCTTGATGTTAAACAAGGTGCTTACGTTATGCAGGTACTCGATGATACAGCTGCCAGCAAAGCCGGTATTAAAGCAGGCGATGTGATTATTAGCATTAATGGCAGTGAAATTAGTGGCTTCCATGAACTTCGAAGTAAAATTGCCACCTTAGGTGAAGGCCGTGAAGTACAGCTAGGAATTTATCGTGACGGTAAAGTTAAAAACGTCGAAGTTACTCTAGATGGCGCATCAGGAATTACAGCGGCAGGTGAAGAGTTACACCCAGCATTCCAAGGTGCAACACTTGAAAATGTGAAGAAAAACAAAATGAAAGGTATTGAAGTAACCTCTGTCGATCCTCGTTCACCATCAGCACGGGTTGGCCTCGAAGAAGGCGATGTTATTGTGCAAGTAAACCGTCAACGGGTAGAAAGCATTCGCGACATGAACCAAATTATCGACGATATTCAAGGTAATATTGTGTTAGGTGTTAAACGTGGACGCGAGTCTATCTTTGTATTAATTCAGTAATAATACAATAAAAGTAACAGCGGCACTTGCCGCTGTTATTTTTTTTGTGCCATCATAAAGGGATTGCTCACTAACAATAAGAATACCGTGCTAAAACTTCTAAAATTTGTACTTCCTCCTTTGTTTGCCGGTTTAGGCATAGCTTTTTTAGTGGTTTTTTTCAGCCCTAACATGCGTACCGCATTACTACCTAACGTTCCCCTGCCCAGTGCAATGACCGCCAGCCATTTGAGCTTTTCTGATGCGGTTAAACGCGCAGCACCATCGGTTGTTACTATTTTTTCAGAGAGTATTTCTAAAGAGCCACGCTACAAGCGCCAAAATACGGTGCAAGAGCTCGGATCTGGTGTGATCATGTCACCCGATGGCTATATATTGACTAATTATCATGTGATCAATAATGCCGATCAAATACTGGTCATTCTTACCGATGGCAGACGTTTTTTCGATGTACAACTTATTGGCTTTGATACCATTACCGATTTAGCATTATTAAAAATAAATGCTAACCACCTCCCTGTTATTCCTGTTAATGACAACTACACCACGAATGTAGGCGATTTGGTGTTAGCAATCGGGAATCCATTAAACTTAGGGCAAACAATTACTCAGGGGATCATTAGCGCTACTGGTAAGCAAAAAATTACCGACAGTCCTTACAATAATTTATTGCAAATGGATGCCGCTATTAACGTGGGTAATTCAGGAGGAGCACTGGTAAATTCTAATGGCGACTTAGTAGGGATCACCTCAGCCCAATTTAAAACCCGTGAGAACTTGAACATTCAGGGAATATTTTTTGCTGTACCTTATACCCTTGCTAAAGAAGTTATGGGTAAACTTATTCGCCATGGTCGCGTTGTTCGTGGTTATTTGGGCTTTGAAGGCACTGCAGTAGATAGTACAGGCAAAGAGGTCAATGATAGCTTAACGCCTGTCGCAGGCATGCGTATTACCAATCTCGACCCTCTAGGTCCTGCATGGCAGGCGGGTATAGAAGAGCAAGACATTGTGATTAAAATTGCAGGGCTTTCAGTGGCTAATCCACAAAATGTATTAAAAAAGATTGGCAGTACCGAGCCAGGTAAAGAGATTGAGTTTGAGCTATACCGTAACGGTAAAATACAAAAAATAATGGTGAAAGTAGCCGAGCTTGAAACCAAGCTATAAAGCGCTTGTTTATATTTTGGCATTAGACATAAAAAAACGCGATATATTATCGCGTTTTTTATGCGTTAGAATAATAATTGTATTAATATAACTAATTGCTTTTGCGCTTAATGTTAGCACCTAACGCACTGAGTTTGTCTTCAATACGCTGATAACCTCTATCTACATGATAAATACGATCAACAACCGTTTCACCTTGGGCGACAATTCCCGTTAAAATAAGGCTCGCTGATGCTCGTAAATCGGTTGCCATAACCTGCGCACCCGATAAGCTTTGTGTTTCACCACAAAAAGCCGTATTGCCTTCAAGGCGAATATTAGCGCCCATACGCTGTAACTCAGGCACATGCATAAACCGATTTTCAAAAATAGTCTCGGTAATGGTCGCACTGCCGTTAGCCACTACATTTAAAGCGGTAAATTGAGCTTGCATGTCGGTTGGGAAACCTGGGTGCGGCATAGTTTTAATATTAACCGCTTTAAGCTCTCGGCCTCGCATATCAAGATAAATACTATCCTCATGCACTTCTAGTAACGCGTTGGTTGCACGCAGTTTTTCAATTACCGGCTCAAGTGAATGAAAGTCGGTCATTTTACACAGTACTTCGCCACCGGCCATCGCGGCGGCAACTAAGAAGGTACCGGTTTCAATACGATCCGGTAATATGCGGTGCTCACAACCTGATAGGCGCTCAACCCCTTCAATCTCAATACGGCTAGAACCTGCACCAGTAATTTTAGCGCCCATTGCAATTAAGCAATTAGCTAAATCGATAATTTCGGGCTCGCGCGCTGCATTTTCTAAAACAGTTTTGCCATCTGCAAGCGTTGCCGCCATGAGTAAGTTTTCGGTAGCACCGACACTGATCATTTCCATGAAAATTTCAGCGCCTTTTAAGCGTCCATCTACTTTGGCATTAATATAACCATTTTCCACCGTTATTTGCGCGCCCATGCGCTCTAAACCTTGAATATGAATATCAACTGGGCGTGCACCAATAGCACAGCCACCCGGCAAAGATACTTGGGCCTCACCAAAACGAGCCACTAAAGGCCCAAGTGCGAGCACTGATGCGCGCATTTGCTTTACTAATTCATAAGGCGCTAACGTACTATTTACCGTGGCACCATCAATAATAAGTGAATCACCTTGCCACTGAACATCAGCGCCTAAGGTCTTTAATAAAGCTTCAGTAGTAATAATATCGCGAAGGCGCGGTACATTATTAAAGGTACTTTTACCCTCGGGTAATAAGGCTGCAAATAAAATAGGCAATGCCGCATTTTTAGCGCCAGAAATAGTTACTTCACCAGCCAGTGAAGTGCCACCTTGAATTACAAATTGATCCATCTAAGGGGCCTTATTTATTGCGGTAAAATGAATTTTTGCTCACGCTTCCACTCAGTCGGAGTAAAAGCGCGGATAGAAACAGCATGAATGGTGCCATCTGAAATAGTATTCATTAATGGGCCATACACTAACTGTTGCTTTTTAACACGACTTAATCCGTCAAAGCATTCACCAACTGCAATTACTTCATAATGACTGCCATTGGCTTTTACATGTACTTCAGCTAACTGAAGTTCGTCGCGTAATAATGTTTCGACTTGACTCGTTTCCATAACTCTCACTCAAATAGGGTTGTAACCTGACCCAACTGCATAAGGTTTTGCAGTTGTTCAGGTGGGTTTTGCAATTCAAGGCGAATGCCTTGCTGCTTAAATTCTGTAAAAGAGTGAATTAACCAAGCTAAGCCGGCTGTGTCAACCCTTGTGACCTCACTTAGGTCAAAATAAAGGGTTTTATGCTTAGTTTGTCGCTTAGTGTTCAGAAGCCGTTCATTGCCAATTGAGTTATGAGTCAATTCACCAGTAACTCGTAAATGCTGCTCATCAACTTGGCTAATTGCCAATTTACTCATTTGTATCGCTGCCTCTAAACTGAACCGGTAGCTTACTTTTTTGCTCTAATAGGCTGCTAACATGGTCAATACCTTGTTGGCGTAAAATCCCCTGAAGTTCACTTTGTTTTGCATCAAGTAAACTAATCCCTTCAGCAATCATGTCGTAAGCTCGCCACTCACCGCTTCGGTCTTCACGTACTTTAAAATCAATTTTTATATCAGGTTTACCTGCTTCAACAATTTTGGTTTTTACCACCACCACGTCTTTACCTTTAAACGGTTGCTCGGCAGCAAATTCAACTTGTTGATTAGTGTATTGGGTAAATACACCTGCATAGGTGGCAACTAAGTACTCTCTAAACGCACCAATAAAACGCTGAATATCTTCAATTGCTTTTGCTTTTTCTGCCTTGTCGGTAATTGCGCGTACCTTAGACACTTCGCTACCTAACACTCTCAGTGCCGCATATTTGTAGTCGATGTACGGCATTAACTCTTCTTCAACAATAACACGTAAATGTTCTTTATCTTTTACTATTAATGGTTGATCTTGGGTAATTCGTGCAAAGGTATTGTCAGCAACTTGGCGTACCATTTTATTAGGATCAGTTAATTTTACTTCTGCTGCTTGCACGCTTTGTACTAGCATTAAACTTACCAGCGCAATACTTACTAAAAATGTTTTCAACATAATAATTACTCACTACCTTGGTTGAATAAGAACTGGCCAATTAATTCTTCAAGTACCAATGCCGATTTGGTATCAGTGATTGAATCGCCACTTGCTAATGCTTTGCTTTGCACCCCAAATAAATCATCAATAGCTTGGTCTTGTGCACTGTTTGCAACATCTTCGCCTAAACAACGTTGCTTAGCTGAATCCGAGGCGATCACAGGGTTAATACCTAAATATTGCTCACCTAAAATACCCGAGGTTAAAATTGAGATAGAGCTGGTATCTGAAAAACGACATAAATACTGCGCATCAATACTCATGTTCACCACAGGTAAAAACTCTTGCGGGTGTACATAAATTGACTCGACACGACCAATAACAACTCCCCCTACTTTAATAGGCGCGCGAGTTTTTAATGAGCCTATATTTTCAAACTTGGCGTTTAATGTGTAGGTTTCACCTGAGCCGCTAATACCTGAATTGGCCACTTTAAGCGCTAGCATTGAAAATGCCAATATACCCAGCGCGACAAAAAAACCAACTAAAATTTCTAATTTCCGTGAATTCATTATTTAATACCCTATTAGCTAGTAAACATTACCGCTGTCAAAATAAAGTCAAAACCTAATACCGCCAGTGATGAATGCACCACTGTTTCTGTTGTTGCCTTGCTGATCCCTTCTGATGTAGGAATACAGTCATACCCTTTATAAAGCGCAATCCAAGTCACAACAATCGCAAATACGATACTTTTAATTAAACCGTTTAGTATATCTTTTTCAAACGACACCTGGGCTTGCATTATTGACCAAAAGCTTCCGGTATCAACGCCTAGCCAATCAACACCGACTAAGTGAGCACCAATAATAGCGACCGCTGAAAAAATTAATGCCAGTAACGGCATACTAATTAAGCCAGCCCAAAATCGCGGCGCAATAATACGCCTAAGCGGGTCAATAGCCATCATCTCTAGCGACGATAACTGCTCGGTGGCTTTCATTAAGCCGATTTCAGCGGTTAACGCACTGCCTGCTCTGCCTGCAAATAATAACGCAGTAACTACCGGTCCAAGCTCACGTAACAAGCTAAGCGCTACTAACGGGCCTAGGCTGTCTTCTGCACCATAATCAACTAAAACGGTATAACCTTGCAGCGCTAAAACCATACCGATAAATAAGCCCGACACCACAATAATCAACAACGATTGTGAACCAACCATATAGAGTTGGCGCACCAGTAAAGGCGTACCTTTTTTTAAATTGGGTAAATGCCATAATGCACTTGCTAGCATGTGAGTTGAACGCCCAAGCGCAGCAAAACGACCCAGTGTTTTATGGCCTATTTTTTGTAGTAAATCCAACATTACTGCGGCTCTCCTAACAGTTCATCTGCATAGGTTTGTGCTGGATAATGAAATGGTACAGGCCCATCCGATAACCCTTTCAAAAATTGTTGCACAAGTGGTGATTCGTGCTTACGCATTTCATCTGGCGTGCCGCTTCCAATCACACCTTGCTCGGCAATAATAATAACGTGGTCGGCAATGCTCATTACTTCAGTCACATCGTGTGTAACAATTAAAGAAGATAAACCAAGTACTTCATTTAAAGATTTAATAAGCTTAACCAACACTCCCATTGAGATAGGATCTTGTCCTGCAAAAGGCTCATCATACATAATCAGTTCAGGATCAAGCGCTATAGAGCGAGCCAAGGCTGCACGACGTGCCATACCACCAGATAACTCTGAAGGCATTAAATCTTTAGCACCACGTAAGCCAACTGCTTGTAGTTTCATTAAAACCACTAAACGAATTAAATCTTCACTGAGCTGTGTGTGCTCGCGGATAGGAAATGCGATATTATCGAACACCGACATATCGGTAAATAATGCACCGCTTTGAAATAACATACTCATACGTTTACGTGCCGCGTAGAGCTCTTTACGGGACATGGCAACTATGCTGTCGTTTTTAAATAAAATATCACCGGAGTCGGGTTTGAGCTGGCCACCAATTAAGCGCAGCATCGTGGTTTTGCCAATTCCGCTTGGCCCCATAATGGCAGTAATTTTACCTTCTGGAACATCAAAGCTCATATTTTTGTATATGACCCTATCGCCTCTAGAAAAGGTAACATCCTTGACTTCTACTATTGATTGCGACAAGTCGCTCTCCATAACAATATTCTCTCATATTTCTATTTTAAGGGTTTTTTGGCCAAGATGGAAAAAACAATTCGTAAGATTTTGTAATAGCCCCGCAAAAACCGTTATAAGACTGCGACAAATTGGCTTAACCGATGCTTAAACAAGCAAATCAACACAGTAAATAATTATTTTAATAACCGCCTAATGTATTACAGCTTACTCTTTTACTTATACTTTTATGGTGGCTTTTGTTACTATTCGCGCTATCTGAATTTACACTAGCTGGCTTATCACAATGGTTACCTCGTTTGTCATTTTAATTCTCGGTTTTGCGGCTCTCGTATGGAGTGCAGACAGGTTTGTTTATGGTGCGGCTGCACTGGCTAAAAACTTTGGCGTACCAACATTAATCGTGGGTTTAACCGTGGTAGCTATGGGCTCATCGGCCCCAGAGATGATGGTATCCGCTTCAGCTGCTTTGGCAAATAAAACCGATACAGCCGTAGGTAATGCAGTTGGTTCAAACATCACTAACATATTATTAGTATTAGGTATTACAGCACTTTTAAGACCGCTTTCAGTCTCTTCAAGTACATTAAGACGTGAAATTCCACTGGTATTACTGGTGTCTATCGCCACTTGGTATATTTTTTCAGATAACTACTTTTCATTTTTTGAAGGCGCAGCCTTACTTTTTGGCTTTATTACTTTTATTGGTGGACTTATTTTTGTATCACTGCGAGCAAAAAACCAAGATGACCCCTTTGTTAGCGAAGCCTGTGATGAAGTACCTGATAATGTCCCAACCAAAAAAGCCGTTTTTTGGTTAGTCGTCGGAATGATTTTACTTCCTGTTAGCTCACACTTTTTAGTTGGCTCAGCCGTTGATATTGCAAAATATTTTGGCTTAAGTGACTTAGTAATTGGTTTAACAATAATAGCCATAGGTACTAGTTTACCTGAACTTGCCGCCTCTATTGCAGGTGTTCTTAAAAATGAAGATGACCTAGCACTGGGTAACATTGTTGGCTCAAATATTTTTAATATTCTCGCTGTATTACCGCTGGCAGGATTAATTAACCCGTCGGTTATTGACGCATCAGTAGCTAACCGTGATGTCATCATTATGATAGGTGCAACCTTGGCGCTCATTGCTATGTCATTGAACTTTAGAGGTCAAAGACGTATCAATAGAGTAGAAGGTGGCTTACTCATCGTCGCATTTATGATTTACCAAGGTTATATTTTTAGTCAAGTAGGGTGATCCATGGCAACGCTAAATTTTATTCAACAAGGCTTGCGCGTCCTTGATATAGAACGTCAAGCACTCAGCGATATCGCACAATACGTTAATGAAAGCTTTGATCAAGCGTGCCAATTAATGTACGACTGCTCAGGCCGTATTATTGTTATTGGCATGGGTAAGTCGGGCCATATCGGTAATAAAATAGCAGCCACTTTAGCGAGTACTGGCAGCCCCGCATTTTTTGTACACCCAGGTGAAGCAAGTCATGGCGATTTAGGCATGATCACTGCCAGTGATGTAGTTATGCTTATTTCTAACTCTGGCGAAACCAGTGAAGTACTTAATATTATTCCGGTATTAAAACGTATTGGCGCTAAAATGATTGCTATGACAGGCAACGAAACGTCAGCCATGGCAACATTGGCAAATGTGCATGTGTGTATTAAAGTTGAACAAGAAGCCTGCTCATTAGGCTTAGCGCCAACAGCAAGCACCACAGCAACACTCGCTATGGGCGATGCAATGGCGGTAGCTTTATTAGAAGCCCGTGGTTTTACCGCTGATGATTTTGCACTGTCGCATCCAGGGGGCAGTTTAGGCAAACGCTTGCTCTTAACTTTAAAAGATGTAATGCACAGCGGTATTCACACGCCTATTATTAATGAAACGCAAACCATTAAAGACGCCCTAATTGAAATGTCTGCCAAAGGGCTCGGTATGACCGCTATCATAGATGATAATCAGCAATTATCGGGGTTGTTTACCGATGGTGATTTACGCCGTATTTTAGAGCAACGTATTGATATACACAGCACAGAAATTAATGTTGTGATGACAAAGTCATGTACAACAGCCACACAAGACATGCTCGCGGCTGAAGCACTGAACATTATGGAACAAAAACGTATTAATGGTTTAATTGTGATTAATGAGCATAATCACCCCATTGGCGCATTAAATATGCAAGACTTACTAAAAGCGGGAGTGCTATAAATGCAGTTTGAAGATCTTTATCAGCCGTTAAGTGATGATGCAAAAGCGCGCGCAAAAAAAATAAAATTATTAATTTGCGATATTGATGGTGTGTTTTCTGATGGACGTATTTATCTTGGCAACCAAGGTGAAGAACTCAAAGCATTTAATACCAAAGACGGGTTTGGCATTAAAGCCCTTATTAATAGTGGTTTTGAAGTTGCCGTGATCACAGGCCGTCACTCACAAATAGTTCAACAACGTATGAGCAGTTTAACCGTACAACATATATACCAAGGCCAAGAAGATAAACTCATTGCCTATCAAGAATTAAAACAAAAATTAGCGCTAAGCGATGAGCAAATAGCTTACATTGGTGACGATGGCCCTGATATGCCAGTCATGGAAAAAGTCGGGTTTGCTGTAGCCGTAAACGACGCCCACCCACTGATTAAACGTTTATCGCATTATGTCACTCAATTGCCAGGCGGCTTTGGCGCAGTAAGAGAATTAACCGATTTATTGATGCTTGAAAACAATAAGCCACTTACTAGCCAAGGAACCAGTTCATGAATGTAGCTCGAATTATACTGAGCATTTTATTCATAAGCTGTATGGTTTGGCTTTGGTATCCTTATTTTTCTCAGGTAGATATTGTTGCGGATGAGCAAACTCAAGCTATTGCTAAACCTGATTATACCGCGATTGAGCTAAAACAAACCGCTTATAATGAGCAAGGTAAAATAAGCCATAAAGTAACTGCGGTAAAAATGGAATTATACCAACAACTTGGTTTTACTTTTTTTGAAAAGCCTATATTTACGTTATACAACGAGCAGCAAACATGGCGTATTAACGCTGATGAGGCCACCCTCTACGACGATCGTCAACTCGTATTAGAAGGCAATGTGAAAGCGCTAAATTTAATCGATAACGCCATGATCGATACGATCACAGCCGATAGCATCAATGTAGATATAAAACTACTCACTATGCAATCAGAGCAGCCTGTCGTTATTACCGGACCTAATTTAAAAATCATGGGTAAAGGCCTTGAAGCCGATTTAAAAACCGAAGTGATTAAACTTATTAACCATACGCGAACCCTATATTATGACCAATAACCTATTTAAAATTTTAATTGTTCCTTCACTACTGATTGCATTTCATAGCCATGCAGAGGAAACCGTTGAAGCCCCTGATGCTAATCAAATCTCAATTAGTGCTGACAGGCAGGAAGGTCAATTAAAAGAAAACGTGGGCATTTTTGAGAAAAATGTTGAAATTATTCATGGTAATCGCCGCATTAACGCTGACCGTTTAGAAGTACATAAACGTGATGACTTAGGTGAGAATAAGCAACTTTTAATTGCCACAGGCAGCCCTGCTTATTTTGAAGAAACACAAGCTGATGGCACCATTATGAGCGCCAGTGCGAATGAAGTGCGTTACGATGTTTCGCAGCGTTTTTTAACCTTAATCGGCGAAGCCAGTATTGCTCAAGCAGGTCAAAAAATAACTGCTAAAAGTATCACCTACGATATAGAGCAGCAGCTAATTAGCGCAGAAAAAGACGAAAACTCAACAGACCGCGTACACACTATTTTAGTACCTGTTGAAAACAAAAAAGAAGACGATAAAGGCCAACCATGAGCACATTAAAAGCAGAGCTATTAGCGAAAAGCTATAAAGGCCGTGAAGTGGTGAAAAACGTTGGCCTAGAGGTTGAAGCTGGCAGCATTGTCGGCTTACTTGGCCCCAATGGCGCAGGTAAAACCACGACTTTTTACATGATTGTAGGCCTTGTACCGAGCGATAAAGGCAAAATATCAATCGATGATCAAGATATCACTTTATTACCAATGCACAGCCGAGCTCGCCTAGGGATAGGATATTTACCACAAGAATCATCGATTTTTAGAAAGCTGACGGTCTACCAAAACTTAATGGCTATTTTAGAAACACGCAAAGAGCTTAATAAGCAGCAACGTGAAGATACCTTAAATAATTTACTTGATGAATTTAGTATTCAGCATATTCGTGACAGCCAAGGTATGGCCCTATCAGGTGGTGAGCGCCGCCGTGTTGAAATTGCGCGAGCATTAGCAGCAAATCCTAAATTTATACTATTAGACGAACCCTTTGCAGGGGTTGATCCTATCTCTGTATTAGATATTAAAAAAATTATAGAACACCTTAAAAATCGAGGAATTGGCGTATTGATCACAGATCACAACGTACGCGAAACTCTTGATGTTTGTGAAAAAGCCTACATAGTTTCTCATGGAGAGTTAATTGCATCAGGCACTCCAGAATATGTATTAAACGATAAAACGGTACGCGATGTTTATTTAGGCGAGCAGTTCAAGCTCTAATATGTGTGTTATTACACTAAGCATCTGCTAATATTAATTATACTAATTTAAAAGGATTGTTAGAGATAAATGAGGCAATCATTACAGCTGCGCATGGGCCAGCAACTTACAATGACTCCACAGTTGCAACAAGCAATTCGCTTATTGCAACTCAGTACATTGGATCTCCAGCAAGAAATTCAAGAAGCGCTCGATAGCAATCCCTTGCTTGAAGTTGAAGAACAAGATTACAGTGAAGATGCTGCGGGTAAAAACGAACAAAAAGCCGATATCGATGAGTCAACGCTAAGTGCTTCAGCTGATGAAAAACCTAGCGAATATGAGCAAGATAGCGGCGAGGCCATGACCAAAGACACCATTAGCGATGATATGGCAATGGATGTTACGTGGGATGAATACATGAGCGCAGCACCTGCCTCTTCATCAGGACCAATGCCTGAAGATGAATCAATTTATCAAGGCTCTTCAACTGAAACGCTACATGAATATTTAATGTGGCAATTGCAACTGACACCGTTTAGCCCTACTGATGAAGCCATCGCGATTGCTATCGTAGAAGCCGTGGACGATTCGGGCATTTTAACCCTTAGCTGTGAAGAAATATTAGAGAGCTTTAATCAAGAGAACGACATAGAAGATGAAGTTGAACTTGATGAAATAGAAGCGGTATTAAAGCGTATTCAGTTATTTGATCCGGTGGGAATAGCGGCGCGTAGTTTACAAGAGTGCTTATGTATTCAACTGAATCAGTTTGACCAAGACACGCCTTTTTTAAACGAAACAAAAATGATCTTAACTGATCACATTGATTTATTGGCTGCGCGTGATTATCGCACGTTAATGAAAAAAACTAAGCTCAAGGAAGATGAGCTTAAAGAAGTCATGACGTTAATTCACACCCTTAGCCCAAAACCGGCAGACACTATCGTTAGAGAAGAGTCTGAGTACGTTATTCCTGATGTGTCGGTTAAAAAAGTGAAAGGCCGTTGGGTTGTTGAACTAAACCCAGATAGCATGCCTAAAATTAGGGTAAACAGCCAATATGCGGCTATGTCTCGTACGGTCAAATCAAGTGGCGATAGCCAGTTTATTCGCTCACACTTACAAGAAGCTAAATGGTTTATAAAAAGCTTAGAGAGTAGAAACGACACGCTGCTTAAAGTAACTAACTGTATTGTGCAGCAACAACAGGCCTTTTTTGAGCATGGTCCTGAGGCGATGAAGCCTATGGTACTTAATGACGTAGCCGAAATGGTAGAAATGCACGAGTCAACTATTTCACGTGTTACTACGCAAAAATACATGCATACACCACGCGGTATTTTTGAGCTTAAATATTTCTTTTCAAGCCATGTAAGCACTGAAAATGGTGGTGAATGTTCTTCAACAGCAATACGCGCATTAATTAAAAAATTAATCGCTGCAGAAAACTCAGCTAAACCATTGAGTGATAGCAAAATTGCAGATATATTGGCTGAGCAAGGAATTAAAGTAGCAAGGAGAACTATTGCAAAGTATCGCGAATCTCTAGCTATTCCCCCGTCAAATCAACGTAAAAGTTTGATTTAAGGCGTACAACAAAGAGGAAAATGTTTATGCAACTGAATTTAACTGGTCGCCATGTAGATATTACCGACTCGCTTAGAGACTACGTAAATAGTAAATTTTCGAAGTTACAGAGGCACACTGATCACATAACGAATGTGCACGTTATTCTCGATGTAGAAAAACTAAACCAAAAAGCCGAAGCAACCGTTCATGTTAGTGGCGCTGAGATTTTTGCTTCTACTGAACACCAAGATATGTATGCTGCTATAGACTCGCTGATTGACAAGCTAGATCGTCAAGTAATTAAACACAAAGAGAAACTTGCTCGACACTAACACTATGAAACTAAGCTCACTTATCTGTCAGGACTGCAGTAAAGCTGCGGTCCTTTTTAATAGTAAAAAAAGAATTTTAGAATTTATCAGTGAATTGGCTCACAATAAACTGCCCTATTTAGCTCAACAAGATATTCTTAATGCATTAACAGCAAGAGAAAAACTAGGGAGCACAGGTATAGGCCGAGGAATTGCAATTCCTCATGGTCGTATGAGTGGTGTACAAGAGCCTCTTGCACTTATATTAGTGAGCGAAGCGGCTATTAATTTTGATGCAATAGATAATCGACCGGTCGACATTTTTGTTGCCTTAATTGTACCCGACGGTGACAATAAGCAGCATTTAAAAACCTTAGCCACTATAGCTGAAAAGCTCAACGATAAAGAATTTTGTAAGCAATTACGGGCGGCAAAATCCGACAGTGAGCTGTACCAGATCATTGTAAGTCAACCGTAGCAATAATAAAGGGTGATAAATGGAATTAATAATTATAAGTGGTCGCTCAGGTTCTGGTAAATCTGTTGCGTTACGCGTTGTTGAGGATTTAGGTTATTATTGTGTAGATAATATACCTTTAAATTTATTACCATCTCTTGTTCGTAGTGTTTCCGACAGCTACAATAAAATAGCTGTAAGTGTTGATGTGCGTAACTTACCTAAAGAACAACAACAGTTTAATGAAATCATTGAATATTTGCCTGGTTTTACTAAGCCAACGGTGTTTTATTTAGACAGTGACGATCAAACCTTAATTAAACGCTTTTCAGAAACACGGCGTCTTCACCCTCTTTCTATTGATTCTCTGCCACTTGATTTGGCTATAAAAAAAGAAAAGCAACTCCTTGATGTACTCATTAATCGTGCCGATTATATGATTGATACCACAGGCTTAAGTGTGCACCAGCTTGCTGAGTCTATCCGTGAAAAAATACTCGGTAAAAAAGACAAACAACTGATCATTACCTTTGAGTCATTTGGCTTTAAACACGGTATACCCAAAGAAGCCGATTATGTATTCGACGCTCGCTTTTTACCAAACCCACATTGGGAGCCTGAGCTTAAGCCGCTTACAGGGCTAGATCAACCAGTAAAAGACTACTTAGCCAGTCACAGCATAGTACAAAAGTTTACATGGCAAATTCAAACATTCGTGCAAACATGGCTGCCTCATTTAGAAAGAAATAACCGCAGCTATTTAACCATTGCCATTGGCTGTACTGGAGGGCAACACCGCTCGGTTTACTTAGCGCAAACTATAGGTGAAAGTTTTGCAATGAGTCATCCTAATGTGAAAATTCGCCACCGAGAACAAGAATAAAGCTTGAGAGAATATTAATGCGGTTAGAAAGTACATTTTTAATAAAAAACAAATTAGGCCTGCATGCCAGAGCGGCTACTGTGCTGGCACAGCTTTCTGTGCAATTTGATGCCTCAATCACGTTATTTCAAGACGATAAACAAGCCGCTGGCGACAGTGTACTAGCTCTTATGTTACTCGAAAGCAGTCAAGGCAAAGAAGTTAGGGTAGTATGTGAAGGCCCTGACGCAGAACCTGCACTTAATGCAATTGGTGAGCTCATTGATCAACGATTTAATGAGCAAGAGTAATCCTGCTCATAAGCTAAGGTTAATAGTGGTTGAGGTAGTTTACTGATATAAAGTAAGATAAAGCGATACCCCATCATCGTGTAATAAAATTTAATTAAGGACGCCAATGCCTGAAGCTTTAGAACAAGATATTCCACTACAACAACTAAAACAGGTGACTAAGTCACTAAATAGTGGTCAATTTGTTCAAGTTAGGCGCATGCTAGCAAAAACGGCACCTTGTGATACCGCACTTCTTTTAGAATCATCTCCCCATAAAATTCGTCGTATGCTCTGGCAACTGGTTGATCCCGATGTGCAGGGTGATGTGCTTGAAGAGCTCTCTGAAGACGTACGTTTGGGCATTATTGCGCAAATGGCACCTGAGCACATTGCTGCCGCAACAGAAGACATGGGCCATGATGATTTAGGGGAAGTACTACGTAGCCTACCAGACACCGTATATAAAGACGTTGTTAGCGCCATGGATATTCAAGATAGAGAGCGTGCAACACAAGCTCTATCTTACCAAGAGCGCTCTGCTGGCGCCTTGATGAATATCGATACGGTGACAATTCGCCCTGATGTAACTCTAGATGTTGTACTGCGTTATATTCGCTTACGTGGTGAACTACCAGAGGGCACTGATGACTTATACGTTGTAGATAAACATAACTGTTTTTTAGGCGCTTTATCGCTGAGCACTTTATTAACTAACCCCCCTGAAAAAATTGTTCAGGACTTAATGGATGAAGAGTGTGAATCTATCCCTATTTCAATGGATGAAAGCGAAGTAGCGCAACTATTTGAACGGCATAACTGGATATCGGCACCAGTGGTCGATGACAACGCGCATTTGCTTGGTCGTATTACTATTGATGATATCGTTGATGTTATCCGTGAAGATGCAGAGCATAGCTTATTAAGCTTAGCGGGTCTTGATGATGAAGAAGATACCTTTGCGCCGGTCTTAAAAAGCTCTAAAAAGCGCTCAATTTGGCTAGGTGTAAACTTACTAACTGCATTGCTGGCTGCAATTGTGGCGAGCTTTTTTGAAAACACCTTAGCTATATTACCAATTCTTGCTGTGCTCAATGGCATTGTCCCATCAATGGGTGGGGTTGCAGGCAGCCAAACCTTAACTTTGGTTATTCGCGGTATCGCGGTGGGCCATATCAACCAAACTAACCAACGTTTTTTATTATTAAAAGAACTCGCTATCGGCGCGATTAACGGTATGGTTTGGTCTATCCTAATTGCCGGTGTCGTTGCGCTTTGGCAATGGGATTTCAAACTCGGTGGTGTTTTAGCGTTTGCTATGTTTATGAATTTAGTTGCAGCAGGTATTGCGGGTGCTAGTATCCCACTATTGCTTAAAAAAATGAAAATAGATCCAGCACTGGCAGGCAGTGTGGTACTAACCACGGTAACTGATATCGTTGGTATATTTGCCTTTTTAGGCACCGCAACTTGGTTATTGATTTAATTTTGTTTATAAACGTTTATAAACAAAAACACCGCATCAATACGCGGTGTTTTTGTTTAAGCCGATAGTTACTTTACCTTGCGCGCTGGCGATTACCGCCCACCTTAGGTTTAGTGTTGGCTTTTTTAAACTGACTAAAGCCAGTATGACGAGTAAGCGCTGGACGACCACCCTTATTACCTTTACTGCATTTGGCTTGCCTTTCATCTCTGCCTTCTTCTGGCACTAAACAATTTGGACCTTTACCAATGAGTTTAGCTTTGCCCATGTTACGAAGAGCTTCGCGGATCATAGGCCAACCGGCAGGATCATGGTAACGTAAAATTGCTTTATGCAAACGACGCTGGCGCGCCCCTTTTGGTACCGCAACTTGCTCTGTGTTATTTTTAATATTACGTAGCGAGTTCATTTCAGTATGATAAATGGTGGTCGCATTAGCCATCGGTGATGGGTAAAAGTTTTGCACCTGATCAAGCTTAAAGTCATTCGATTTCAGCCACAAAGCCATATTAACCATGTCTTCGTCTTTAGTCCCTGGGTGAGCAGAAATAAAGTATGGAATTAAATACTGCTTTTTACCCGCTTCTTTAGAGTACTTATCAAATAGCGCTTTAAATTCATCGTAAGCCCCCATACCAGGCTTCATCATCTTAGATAATGGGCCATCTTCAGTGTGCTCTGGTGCAATTTTTAAATATCCACCAACATGATGAGTTACTAGCTCTTTAACGTAACGAGGATCACGTACGGCAAGGTCATAACGCACGCCTGAAGCAATTAAGATCTTTTTGATCCCTTTAACCTCACGCGCCTTTTTATATAAATCGATAGTCGGGGTATGGTCAGTATCCATATGCTTACAAATATCAGGGTACACACACGACAAGCGGCGACAGGTACTCTCTGCTTTTTTACTGGTACAACGCAGTTTGTACATATTTGCGGTTGGTCCGCCTAAATCAGAAATAACCCCAGTAAAGCCTGGCACTTTATCTCTAATTTGCTCAATCTCTTCAATAATCGATTCTTGAGATCGGCTTTGAATTATTCGCCCTTCATGCTCAGTAATAGAACAGAACGAACAGCCGCCAAAACAACCACGCATTATGTTTACCGACGTTTTAATCATATCGTAAGCAGGAATTTTATTGTCGCCATAACTTGGGTGCGGAATACGCTGATACGGTAAACCAAACACATCATCCATTTCTTGGGTTTCAAGTGGATAAGCTGGCGGGTTCACCCAAATAGAGCGATCGCCATGACGCTGAAACAACGCTCTTGCACAACCAGGGTTGGTTTCTTGGTGCAAAATACGCGATGCATGAGCATATAATGGTTTATTAACACTGACCTGCTCAAAAGCGGGTAACTTAACGTAAGTTTTTTCCCATGGCTTAGGGCGCGCAGGCTGAATGGTAATTGGTTTTGCAGCTTCGGCTTTTAAATCAATACCCGCTTGCTTAAATTCTGATTTAGCACAACCCACATCATCCGCCCCATAAGGATTAGGAATAGGGTCTATTTTACCAATTTTATCAATGGCTGTTGAATCGCTACCACGCCAACCGGGTAAAGGCTCTTTACGAATAACCGCCGTGCCTCTCACATCTTGTATGGTATCCATGGTTTCACCCGCAGCGATACGCTGCGCAACTTCAACCAATGGACGTTCGGCATTACCATAAATTAAAATATCACCCTTAGCGTCAAACAATACACTACGGCGTACTTTTTCTTGCCAATAATCGTAATGAGCAATACGACGCAAGCTGGCTTCAATGCCCCCTAAAACGAGTGGCACATCTTTATAGGCTTCACGACAACGTTGCGAGTATATGATGACGGCACGGTCAGGGCGTTTACCACCAACATTTCCCGGGGTATAAGCATCATCGTGGCGCATTCGTTTTTCAGCGGTGTAACGATTGATCATCGAATCCATGTTACCGGCTGTAATACCAAAAAATAAGTTAGGCTTACCCAATGCCATAAAGGCATCTTTAGAGTTCCAATCAGGCTGAGCAATAATGCCCACTCTAAACCCCTGCGCTTCTAGCACACGGCCAATTACGGCCATCCCAAAACTAGGATGGTCTACATAAGCATCACCGCTAATAATAATAATATCGCAGCTATCCCAGCCAAGCGCGTCCATTTCTTCGCGTGTTGTTGGTAAAAATGGGGCTGTGCCATAACACTCAGCCCAATACTTAGGGTATGAGAATAAGCCGCGATCAGCTTTTAATGTGCTCATAAAATTGGCCGTTCAATAACAAAAGGCGCGAATTATACCCTATCGACATCCACGTTGATATAGCACAAAATGAAAGCACTGATTAAAAATTGTTTACCTTTATCGCATTACTAAAACAGACAAATCATCTAAGCTGATTACTGCTAATGTCTGCTTTTAGATTTATTTAAAGTAGATAAACTAGATGAAAATGATCGACTCTAGGCTAAACTATTAAATAAGCTGTGATTATTAATAATTCATAGATGCTGTAATATTAAAACCAATGAGGCATACCTATTAAACTACTTAAACAATTAATGCAGTTTTCAGCCATCTTGCTGTTGGCGTTTGTTGTTGTGGGATTACTTTTACCACAAAACTATCACGTGCAAAAAAGCATTAAAATAAATGCCCGCCCTCCTGTTATAAAGTCATTAGTGGAAGATTTTACTCAGTGGTACAAATGGTCGCCTTGGCAGCAAATAGATCCCAATATTGAATTTAGTATTGGTGAACCTAGTGCTGGTGCGGGAGCCTATCAATCTTGGCAAGGAAAGTGGGGGCAAGGCGAAATGACAATCACTTCATTAAGCGCCAATGAAGTTGTATTTAATGTATTATTTAATCAAGAACATATTATTACTAGCCGATTATTATTTAGCCCACATGCAAAAACTGTAACCTGGCATATACAAGGACAAGCAACTGTGCCGCTTATATCTGGCTATGTTGCTATATTTGCTGAAAATATATTAAGCAATATAGTCACCCTTGGGCTAAATAACTTAAAGACGGTAGCCCAACTCAGTGATGCACAAGCAATAATGGAAAGCCATGACAGTCAAAACCGCACAAGCCAGAATTAAACTTGCCAATATTATTGAGTCACTGTTAGGTTACTCGGTCACAAAAGTGAGTAATACGACTGCAGCTGATGAACAAATCTATAATACGCAGGGTAAATCAAAGTCTCTTTATCGTATTAATAGCGAGCATTCAGTATTAGCGCGAGCACAAAAAAGACAAGATCTACTGCTAATAAAACAACAACAAAATATCGAGACTATTTTAGCCTTAGCAATGGAATTTTGTCCTGATGTAGCCTGCGCTAAACAACCTGATGCCGATTGGGTAGAGCACTTTATTGCCTTATGTGAAGATACTTCAAATCAATCAATGCAAACATTATGGGCAAAAATTTTTACTGGCGAAACTATTAGCCCAGGTACCTTTTCTATAAAAAGCTTACAAACCCTCAAACATATGACCCAGCGCGAAGCGGATTCATTGAGAAAGTGTGTGTCTATTTCTGGGTATAACGAAAAAGATAGTAGTCACCTAATATTTTTAGGCTATTACAAAAAACCCTCGTTATTTGATTTATTAGGTAAGGGAAATAAAGTGTCATTAAGCATAGGTAAAAGCGGTGTGAGCTTCCCTGATATATTAACCTTAATGGACTTAAATTTGTTATACCGTAAAGAGATTGAATCCGCTGCATTAAAAGCAGGACAAGAGATAACCCTCTCCTTTTTAACTCAAAAACTAACTTTAAAAGCAAAAAGTAACGACTTAGTACTGAGCTATTATAAGTTTACCCAAACCGGTGATGAATTGTTTAGACTAATGAATTACCCAATTAATAAAGTGTACAAACAGTTAATTGGTGCAGCATTTGAAGGGGAATTTGAATTAGTGTGGCACACTTCAAAATAACTAAAAAAAGCCACACAAGGTGGCTTTTCATTAAACTAATCGGTGCTTAAAAATGAACTTGTATACCCGCAAATGGGCCTGATGCATCAATATCAGTATTAATATCATCTACATCATCAAGTTCTAAAACCATAGAGCGGTAGCCCGCTTTAACCGCAACATCAACCGCTAGGTTATCAATCAACTCCCAAGCAATACCCATTTGGTAATCTCGTACTTTACTGTCATCAATAGCTAAAAAGCTACCTTCAGCAAAAACACTTAAACCACTAAATGGTAAACCTGCTTCAAAACGTCCATATGCTAAAGGTACTACACCTGAGAACTCTTCTATCTCAGTGAAGTTAGCACCACCTTGTTGTGATGTACCCGTTACCACAACTTCACCATCAAACTGCTTAGCATTAATACCTAAATCAATTGAGATTAAGTCGTTATCAAAAATTTCATAGTAAAGAATATAATCAATGTGCGATAAGTCAGTAACTGAATTAACATCAGTACCTACAACATAATCAGTGCCATTAAAAGTAAATGTATCTTCAAGTTGTGTTGCGCCGTTTACTTCAAGCTCAGTGTATTTTAGTTTTAAGTTTGGTACTAGCGGTACTGGATGCTCAAGTGCGGCGTAATAGCTAACAAAAGTCTCATCTTCAAAGTTGAAGTTTTGTAGGGCATTATTATTATCAGAAAAGCCACCATCATTATCTGCTTTCCAACCATCAACTCCTACATATAAACCTAATACAGTGTCGGCTTGTGCTACAGGTGCTAAACATGCCATTGATAAGGCTGCTGCTATACAATACTTTTTCATTTTTTATCCTTGCGCTAATAATTCGCTAAGTTCAATCAGTGCCGCATTGGCTCTAGAGATATAATTTGCCATAACGAGTGAGTGGTTGGCGACATAACCGAATCCGTTGCCGTTTAGAATTATTGGGCTCCAAACCGTTTCTTGAGTCGCTTCAAGCTCGCGTATAATTTGTTGTAAACTAACACGGGCGTTCTTTTTATCAAGTACTTCGGCAAAATCATATTCAACTGCCTGTAAAAAATGCAGTAAAGCCCAAGTAGCACCACGTGACTCATAAAATACATCATCAATTTCCCACCACGATGTTTTTACTTGTTGTTGTAATGGCGTATAAGTAGCTTGAGTAT
Source organism: Pseudoalteromonas sp. APC 3224 (assembly GCF_030407535.1). GTDB lineage: Bacteria > Pseudomonadota > Gammaproteobacteria > Enterobacterales > Alteromonadaceae > Pseudoalteromonas. The sequence goes on from NZ_JASDDF010000008.1 coordinate 135,820, forward strand.
TTGAAGAATTGCCTGCTAAATCGGTATTTACTTTGTCTTGACCTACACTCGCGCTCAAACGCTGGCTTAAGCTACCTAAGCGTTTTTCTGCTTCTTTTAACCAACTGCGTAAATTATCTGCACGTGAGTAAAACTGGCTATCGCGCTCATGCTGATTCGCAATTTGAGAACGGTAAACTAATAAGTAATCAATACCCTTTTGATATTCGCCCTCAGCACTTGGCCATGCCCATGCTTCAGAACTAATATTAAATTGTGGCTGTGCTTTTTTAAGCGCTTCGTGCTCAGTTGATTGTGACTGTGAACGACTAAAATCTTTTCGCATTGATAATGCTAAATCACGCACCATTTCCAACGCGCCATACTCCCAAGCAGGCATGTTGTCCATTATTACGCTCGGTGGCAGTACATCATTTGATAAATAACCGCCTGACTTAGTCAAGAGAGTATCAGCGACGGTAATAAGTGTTGAAGTGGTTACATACCCTGTTACTGGTTTTTCACTACGTTGCTGTGCTTGCTGTTTGGCATTTTGTACCACATCAAAACGTGCAGGCTCTATGCTCCAGTACACTGCAATAGCGTAAAATACGACAAACAATAGTACCAATGCCGTTATTATTTTTCCTTTATGCTGTGACATTTATCCCCCTAATGATGACTATGATCTTTCGATGCTTTTACCGGCTCAGCTTGCGATGCTAGCGAAACTACTTTCGCATTGGTGAATACTCGATTCCCGTCTTCAAAATATAGCGTGAGTTTGCGTTCTTGACCTACTTTTAACGGCTCTTGCGGTTCAAACACCATTAAATGATAGCTCCCAGGCTTAAAATCGAGTTGCTGATGGGCCTTAATAAGCAGTGATTCTACTTTTTGCATTTTCATCATGCCATCAGCGTGGACGTGTTCATGAATCTCAACACGACCCAACCCATCTAGGGTCGCTCTTGTAAGTGTTGCCGGAACATTACTGTGGTTTTCAATGCTGAAATAGCCCACGCTGGCTTTGGTGGCCGGTAAAAACTCTCTTACTTGCGCATTTGTTACTTGTAATTGCGCAACAACACTATCGTGCTCATGTCCTTCGTGCGCCAATAACGAAGACGAAAAAACACCCACTATTAACGCACTTGCACTCAAAATACATTGTTTAATCATCAGTAAAATCCTTGTTAAAACGAAAAAATATAGCCCAAATCTATCATAATTCCCTAATATTAGGCAGCTAATTTAAGCTCAAGAAGCTACTTTTTTGTTATCTGCGATTAACCAGCACAAGCCTGCCACAAACAATAATGGCCAAGCAATCATCAATGATCCGAATAAAAAGGCTAATATAGTTCCAGCCAGTGCCACCATCGCCGCGCCAACAAGCCCCATAGTTACCAAAGCAGCAATCGCAATAACAACAATAATGGCGACTAACGCCCCAATGAGCTCAATACCTGTCCAACTAATATCTGAAATCCACAGCGGAAATTGCCATACATCAAAATGAATTATCGAGCCGCTATTAATTAAAAATAATGTAACAATAAGTAGGCATACGGCGAAAGTTTTCATGTTGCTCTCCTTACACTGCTTTTTCTTCAAGACAACAGCGTGCGATTAAATAACCTAGCGCCACTGCAAACGGAAAACTTAAAAATAATAAAACGGTGACTAAACGAGTAGACCATACCGGAAAGTCTAATCGGTAAGCTAACCCACTACAGACACCTGATATTTTTTTGTTAAGCGTATTTTTATACCAACGACGATGTGTATTAAAATTATTCATAACAATCTCCTTAGGCTGTTTGTTTATCAGCGGTGTTTAACCTCGCTTTTAAACTTGCCAGTTCTGCATCAATTTTTTCGTTTTTAACCAGTGACTCAATTTGCATTGCCGTATTGCTCGCTGTATCTGTCAGTTCATACGCTTCAACTTGCGATTCAACACTCTCAACACGGCGCTCAATTTGCTCAAATCGTGATAAAGCAGTAGCCACTTTATCGCTCTGCAGCTGAGTATTTATCTTTGCTCTTGCCTCAACGACATTTTCACGCTTTACAAATTGTGCTTGCTTAGCTTTAGCCTGTGTCATTTTTTGCTGTAGGCGCTCACAGTCTTCTGTGATTTTTACAATTGATTGCTGCAATGTCTCAAGTTGTGTTTGTAAGCACTCTATGTTTTTTTCAATAACGTGTTTTTCAGCTAGTGCTGATTTAGCTAAATCGTCACGATTTTTTGCAATGGCATGTTCGGCCTTTAATTGCCAATTTGTGAGCGCTTGTTGTTTATTACTTACTTGACGCTTAATATTTTTTTCTTCACATAATAGTGCTGCCGCGGTGCTACGACACTCATTAAGTGCCTCTTGCATTTCGGTTAGCATCAAATTAAGTAGTTTTTCTGAATCTTCTGCTTTATCTAGCATCGCTACGATATTTGCTTGAATGACGTCGTTTACGCGATTAAATATACCCATGTTATTCTCCTGATGATTTTTTATTTATACATCAACAGGATTCCAAGAGTTATGCCAACAACTTAAAATTCTTTTATTTTCATTAAATATCAATAATTTAAATTATTTTTGGCGGGTAAGTTAATGACTAGTCACTGAATAAAATTAAGTCGAATTGGCTAATAAATTATATTTTTGACTAAAATTTGGGATCAAAAAAAGCCACCTGAGGTGACTTTTTCTATAAAGAGTATCTGTTATGCCAATTCTATTAAATTGGCATTACTCGGGTACGTAACTTAGTGCCTTATCCATAACACTTAAATCAGCTTGCTTGCCATGACCATTTTCAGATAAGTGGCGTCTAAAGCCACGCGCACCAGGCTGCCCCTGAAAAATACCCAGCATGTGACGTGCAACATGCCAAAAATTAGCCCCTAAACGCATCTCTTCTTCAATATAATCATACATAGAGCGTACAACATCATGTCGAGACTGAGTATTAGCCGCATCACCATAAATTTTTTCATCTACTTCATTAAGCATAAATGGATTACTGTAAGCCTCTCGGCCAACCATAACCCCATCTATGTACTGTAAATGCTCAAGACTTTGCTCAATGGTTTTAACACCACCGTTAATACTTAAATCAAGTTGAGGGTAATCTTTTTTAAGCTGGTAAACTCGGGGGTAGTTAAGCTCAGGAACTTCGCGATTTTCTTTCGGGCTCAATCCTTTTAGCCATGCTTTGCGCGCATGAATAATAAAATCATCACAGCCAACTTTATGAGAAGCCTCTATCAAAGCACATAAAAATTCATAAGAATCTTGCTCATCAATACCAATACGAGTTTTAACTGTAACCGGAATATTAACTTCACTTTTCATTGCAGCAACACACTCTGCAACTAAATTAGGCTCGGCCATTAAACAGGCACCAAAACGCCCATTTTGCACACGATCTGACGGACAACCTACATTAAGGTTTATTTCATCATAACCGCGCTCACCAGCAAGCTTGGCACACTGTGCTAGCGCTTGAGGATCTGATCCACCTAATTGCAATGCCACAGGGCCTTCGTGCTGATTAAAATGCAAGTAGTCACCGCGGCCGAATAAAATAGCGCCAGTTGTGATCATCTCAGTGTAGAGCACGGTGTGTTTCGTCATTTTACGATGAAACGTACGACAGTGGCGATCAGTCCAATCGAGCATGGGTGCCACGGACATTCTACGAAAGCTTGTTTTTACTGGGTTCCCAGACATTACGACACCTCCAAGGGTTTCTTCATTCATAAAATTACTGCTCCGAGTTGCTTTGAATTGCCCTGAATTGACTTGAATTACCTATATGGTCCCCCTATAGGCCCCCTAACAGAGTAGGACAGATCAATAACTTACATAAACATGCGAGTTGATGATAAAAGTATTAAATTAGACGATAGATTATACACAACCAGACTTCGAAAATGCAGTATATCTAGTGTTATATTTTATACGGTTAGAAAAGTAAATAAGTTAACCGCAAAGAAGCTAGCTGCTCATAACAGCCAGTTAAAAACCCACTAAATACGTGCTTGCTTTATTTCCCAAAATGCCTCTCAGGTAGCCGTGTCAGAACAGAAGCAGCAGCAGCGACCCCGACTAAACTAGCTATACAATTAATTCCATTAAATGAATAGAAAAAAGCTATAGACACAAAAAGCACCACTATTACTTTATTTTCAAGCATGAATGAAACAACTAAAACCACAACAAAAGCAGCTAAAACCATATTTATAAGTTCAATAATCATAATAACTTCCCATATTTTAGTTTGAACGTTTTTCAGGCTAAAGCTAAAGGCTCTTTACTATCAACCAAAAAGTGATTATTTGTAAAAATAAGTCGGGCTCACCGGAAACTTTATTTAATAAGCATTAATTAACTTGAAAAATGTACTTTTGTAGAAAAAGGTTAAAAACCTAATTCCCAGCAATAATCTACTTTTCATGGTTTATATAACAAAATATTATATAAACGCCAA